>JARRQF010000092.1:0-20343 GCA_037382065.1 Candidatus Thiodiazotropha sp.
ATCCGCGTTGTTGCGCGCCTTGGAAAGGGAGAAGCCATTCCCGGCGGCACGCGCCTAGCGGCTAACCGCTTAGCGTCACGCTATCATCGTCAATTTGTATGAAGCACCACACTAGTGTCAGTAGTGAAACGCCTATTCGCATTGCGTGGCGTAATAGGTGAAATGAGACCGGATGTGGTCATATCCTTTTTGACCAATGTCAACGTGGCCGCATTGCTGTCAACATGGGGGCTGTCAATTCCTACGATAGTCTCAGAAAGAACTTATCCGCGACTCATGCTATTACCACTCTATTGGAGGCTGCTGCGGACAATAACCTACGGGATGGCTGAAAAAGTCATTATGCAAACCAGTGAAGGGAATGAATGGCTGAAGAGATGCTGCCCACAGGCAAAGGGATACGTGATCCCCAATCCGGTTGTCTATCCACTACCACACAATAAACCAATTATCACTCTTTATCGGAATCAGAAACACCAAACCAAAACGGTAATTGCCGTGGGTCGTCTAACGCCACAGAAAGGTTTTGATCTATTAATTAATTCTTTTGCTATTCTTTGTAAAGAAACTCCTGGTTGGCAGCTTGTCATTGTCGGTGATGGGTCCGAACGCATAAGTTTACAAAAGATGATAGTGGACTATGATCTGGAGGAATCGATATATCTTGCCGGTTGGGTTGGTAATATGAGGGATTGGTATGATTACGCGAATTTATTTGTATTGAGCTCATGATTTGAAGGGTTTCCAAATGCACTATTGGAAGCGATGGCAAGTGGCTTATCTGTTGTTAGTTTGGACTGTTCTTCAGGCCCCAGGGATAGGGCAGGTGAAAAGCCAATATATTATGGAGCTTCTGGAAAAGGTTTTATATTTGGTTCAGAACTGAAGGCGTTACACGCCTATCCAGAGTGGCGTGGTGATGTGGATCGCGATGCGCTTGCCCTATATATGCGTCATAACTACATTCCATCCCCGAGAAGTATATATATAGGCATCTTTAAGTTACCCCCCAGCTCACTATGTGCGTATTAAAGATAGTAGAAAGCAGATAGATTCACCTAACAGGTTTCTGATTTTAAAGAAAATAGCTTCGATTTAGGTTAAATCAAGCAGGGCGTTTTTTAGGGTCTTTGGAAGCAGATCGACAGCGGATCGATAGTAGCGCATATATTTTTCTCCAAGGTGTTCAGCCACTTCCAAAGCGGCCACTAGACTTCCTGGTCGTACATCAAGTAACACCTCCAGAATCTGACGGGCCTGATTAATATCCTTAGCCGATTTTGCCGCAAATGCCATAGGACGGCGTTGACTGATAGCCAGCTTATGAATAGCAAACCTTGCAGGATCAGGCACATTAACCAGGACACCAATATCAAAAGGCACAACGGCAGGTTGTATATCCTCAATCAGATAATCGAGATAACGCAACGGTTCGGCTACTGCATTGAAGGCGGGTATTTTAATAGGCCCACAACTGGGTTTGCCTCTATCGGGAGTGAGCAGTTTAACACAGAACTCGCCACCACGCATTTTATAGCGGGTAGATGGGTGCTTTGTATTGAGCATGGGTACTTCGATAAACCCCATACCAGATGACTCAAGAATCGCTTTTAGATCGACTTTTAATGGCTTGATTGCAACAGGCACTGGGTAATCCACTGCAATGTCTACATCGCGAGTAGTAAACTGCTCCTCCCAGGCGAAGCCTAACATTGCTCCAAGGGTACGAAACGCTGGGGTTCCTATCAAAACGCCCCCAGCTAAAAATAGCCCACCGCGTTCGAGCATTCGAAGAATCTTACCCTCTTGTGGCGTAGGACCATCCAATCCACCAGCCAATAGCATGTTGACCAAGCGGGCCCTGGTTGCTCGAGTTGCTTCGGTGCTTATCCATAGCGCCTTTTCTTTCTCAATCAATGCCTGTGTTTCCTCGTTATCCGGCCCAAGGTAACGCTGCATTGGCATGTTTCCGACCTTCACTGATACATAAAGATAGGTCCGGTTTTTGATGACCTTGCGGGTAAACGAAAGCCCTGTTCCATCAAAGGCAGGAGTGAGACTGCTCGAAAGGAGATCGCTGTAGGCATTTTGTACTGATTGATCAAGTAGCTGTAGCATCGAAAATATACTCAGTTATCTATTAATCTGGAGTATAATAGATATACTCCGTATTTCAATTTACTGGAGTATAACTCGTAACATGCGTAAGCATCTCATGTAGGGTGTCGTGAGGCAAGAACCGCATCATTAATGTTGGTGAGCCGCCGCACTTTGGTTTGTGAAGGGCCGTGTCAGCCGGGTATTCGTGGCAACTGAAGCAGAATAGCCAGCTATTCTAAGGTGTTGTATGCAACGCCGCCATGTGCTGCCACAAGCGTACCATTAGCGCTGTAGCGTGATTCACACAATAGGTGACCATAACCATCGAAACTATTTTCTTCAAATTCAGGAACCTGTTATTTAGAATGGAGTGGTCAACTGATTTTTTTAGGTTTAATCAGCGATGAGATAGCTATATATGCCATGGTTGTCGATGCCATCAACGAGCACTTCGAAGGTCTATCCGACATAACCTATTTTTCAAAAAAGAACTCGTAAGAGGTACCTCAAAGTGTTTCAACTGGGCAAGATCCAACTCGTCGAGTGTCATTAGGGGCAGTGGGATATCGTCATGTTTAGCATTCGTAATAAAGCTCAAGAATTAATTGTTGCTCGTCGTCAGCACCCTGGTTGGCGCTTGTTGGCAGCACGCAATGCACCATTGACTTTAGGGTGTTTGCAGACACTTTTTAATGAAGCTGACGATGGTGTTGAAACTGAAACGGCGCTTCAAGTTCTTTCTGAGCTATTAGCCGAGCATGCAAACGATGAGGATTTGGCTTGTGGTTTTGGCGATCATGCTGCCGAGGCACGCAAAGAGGTGCGCGAATGGATTCAGCGACGTCTGGTCATCGAGCGAGACGGCAGGCTGTATGCCACCGATGCTTTGGAGAAGGCCTTCGATTTTTTATCAGGTTTGGAACAGCGTTTGATGACCTCTACTGCCTCTCGTCTCTCTGTTGTACAGCGAGAGATCGAAAGTTTGGATGTTGACCTGAACCCAGACCCTCATCAACGTAGTGAACATATCCGAGGTAAAATTGCGGAGTTGCAACAGGAGCTGGCCAAGGTTGAAGCGGGTGAGGTAACGGTATTGGACGAGGCGCAATCGATAGAGCGTGTCCGGGATATCTACAATCTATCAATAGGTCTGCGTGCTGATTTTCGCCGGGTAGAGGACTCCTATCGCAATGCAGACCGTGCTTTGCGCGAGTCCATTATTGGTAGCGATCATAGTCGGGGGGATATCCTTGATGAACTGCTAGATGGATATGAGACGTTGCTCCAGACGTCAGAGGGTCAGGTATTCCATGGTTTTTTTGAGCAGCTAAAGCAAGACGCCACCATGGGTGTGACACGGCAACGTCTGCGTAGCATTATTAATCATCCTTACACCTGTAAGGCGCTTGACGATGCTCAGCGCAGTGAGCTACGTTGGCTGTTTGTACGCCTAAACCGCGAAGCAGAAACCGTACTGCGTGCTCGTGAACGCAGTGAAAATGACGTACGTAGCTTTCTTAAAACAGGTCTTGTGTCTGAGCACCATAGAGTTGGAAAGCTGTTGGAAAGTTTACAAAAAGTTGCTCTGAATATTGATTGGGAGCAGCGTTCCACGCGCAATATTGCCAGTTGTCTGCCACCGGTCGCTGTAGATTGTGGAAACCTGCCTTTGGTTGAGCGATTGAGGATTAAGTCACTGGATAACAGCAACGATCAAGAGTTGGAGCTGAGCTTGCAGCAAACCGACTTGGGTGAGATTGAGGACGACTTTTGGCTCTTCTTTGACAGTCTGGACCAGCAGGCTCTATTACAGGATACCAAGAGAGTATTGAAAGAGCATGGCGCCCCTCTCAGTTTGTCGCAATTGGCAAACCTTCTGCCGCCGACCCATGATTTGGAGACACTGGCCTTCTGGTTAGGACTTGCTCGCGAAGCTGGTTTGGCTTTTTCGCCTGAGCGTGAGGTTTTTGAAATACATGATAGGAGTGACACCGAGTTGGGTTGGCGTTTTAATGTACCTGAAGTGGCACTGAGGCTCGAAGCGCTTGAAGCAATCGACTGGGGATTGGAATAGTGGTTCAGGATATTTTTGATGAATTGACAGCCAGTGAGCAGAATGCTCCCGAGACTGATGCAACATTTGCAGAAACAATCCAAGCCGATCCAGCTGATCTCACCTCTACACCGCAAGCAATAAAAAAGTGCTGTCAGGAGTTACTTAAATTCGGTTTGCTGGAAATGGAGCGAAAACCCCATCTATACCAGACCGCTCTGATACAACAGGATGCTGTCAGAAAGGTTTTGGAACCCTTCGACCTAGATCTCTATCTAGACGATATTCGAGGCTTGGCCTATATCCGTGTAGCTGAGATGAGTATCAATGATGAAGCTGGGGATGAGTGGACCCACCCACTGGTAAGGCGGCAGCGCCTTACCCTGGAGCAATCCCTACTGGTAGCGATCTTGCGCAAGTGGTTTCTTAACCATGAGCAGGAGGCTGGTATTGGCGCAGGGGCAGCTACGGTGTTTGTTGATGATCTTATTCCTGAATTAAAAATCTATCTTGGCGAACTGGGTAGCGATGCAAAGGAGCAGCTCCGACTGCGTAATTTACTGGAAAAGCTTAAGGGACATGGCATGGTTTCAGAAATCGATAATCAGGATCAGGTTACAATACGCCCCCTCATCGCACACCTTGCGAATCCCGAAAACCTGCAGGCATTGCTGGTGCAGTACCAAAGAGTCGTGAATGGGCGAAAGGGCTCAGTGTGATGGTTGCTGAAACGTCAAACGCCGAAGCCTTGATGTTCCCCGATAGCTATTTGCTAAATGGTCTGGACCTATACAACTGGGGGCCATTTGCTGGCCGACATCACATAGATATTGATAATCGCGGCACTGCTATAATCGGTGCTACCGGTAGTGGTAAGACCACCCTGGTAGATGCCCTGATGACCTTGATCTGTGAGCGTCCAAAATACAATCTGGCCTCTACCGGTGGCTTAGAGAGTGATCGTGATTTAGTCTCATATATTCGAGGTAAGAGTGGAGAGGGTAATAATATAGATGACAGCCATATTGCCCGCCCCAACAAAACCCTCAGCGCCATTGCTGCCAGTTTTAGTAATGGTGATCGGCAATTGCAGGTTACAGCTATCTTCTGGATTGATGGCAGCAGCTCTGCACAGTCCGATTTAAAACGTATTTGGATCTTCGACCAAAGTGAGCAGCAGGATTTTGATAATCTGTTGGAGTTGCATTATCAGGGTGGTTCCAAGGCGATCAAACAGCATGCCAAAGCAACGCCAAACTTGAGCGCCAGAGAGAGTAAGAAAGCCTATTTGGCCCAGTTGCGACGCTTCTTTGATGTTACCGAAAATGCTTTTACTTTGCTTAATCGTGCAGCAGGTCTGAAACAGCTCAATAGCATTGATGAGCTTTTCCGTGAACTGGTACTGGACGACAATGCAGCTTTTGAGCGTGCCAGCGAGGTGGTAAAAGGTTTCGATACCCTAACCAGTATTCATGAGGAGTTGGTGGTAGCTCGTACCCAGCGGGATGCTCTGCAGCCCATTAAAACCCTATCGGATAAATACGATGCTCTGGCTGATCAACGTAAGAATCTTACAAAATTATTACGACTCATGCCTACCTGGTACGCAGAGCAGCGTTACCGCTTACTCAGTGATCAGGCTGAAAAGCTAGCGTATTCTATTGGCAACTTAAAGGCAGAAATTGAGGATCTGCAGCGCAAATCTGATCTGGCTGAGCAAGAGGTGCAGAGTCTGCAGTCAGCTTACCTCTCCTTAGGTGGTGGGAATGTGGAGGATCTGCAACGAAATCTAGTTCGTTTGCGCAATGATCGCATGACTATTACTACTCAGGTCAAACAATATCAGCAGCTTATGCGCCAACTAGGGCTGGATGAAACGCTTAACGTGCAAAGCTTCAATGCTAATAAGCCCTTACTTAAGGGGCAAAAGGGACATCTTGAAGAGGCCCTGGATGAGCGTAAACAGCCTTGGCATGCAGCGATCTCTCAAGTACAGAATCTTAAGAAGATGCTGGAAGAGAATAGGGCGCAACTGCAGCAGGTAACGGCAAGGCCTTCTTCAAATCTCCCCCCGGTCTACCAGAGTTTTCGGTCGCAGCTTGCCGAGCATCTGGGGGCAAAGGAGTCTGATCTGCCCTATCTGGCAGAACTTATTGAGGTAAAGGCAGACCACTCGATCTGGCGTGGCGCAATAGAGCGGGCAATTGGTGCCAATCGTCTGAGAATATTAGTTCCCGAGCAAATGATAAAAGCAGCCCTGAGCTGGATCAACGAACGCGATAATCGTCTGGATGTACGACTGCTTGAAGTAGCCGAAGTCAAAGTGCCACCACGTTTTCTGGATAATGGATTTGTCTGCAAACTCAATTTTAAGAAACATCAGCTCAGAGAAGGTGCTAAAGAGCTACTGGCAGGTATTGATCGACACTGCGTAGAATCTACTGAGGCATTGCGAGGGATAACCTACGGCATTACTAAAGAAGGTACGATGTCTGGAAAGCGGGGCTATTTTGAAAAGCGTGATAGTAACCGACTGGATCAGAATTGGATGACCGGTTTCGACAATCGGGATCGACTGGCCCAATTGCGCCAAGTACTGCAGCAGGGGGAGGACGAATTAAATGCCGCACAACAGAAGGAACGGGATACTGAAAAGGAGGTGAAACAGGTGGAGCAACAGCAGGTTCAATTGGATGCCCTGCTTGAGTTGACCTTTTGTGATATCGATATAAATAGCCATGATAGGGAAATTGAAATCTATGAGCAGCATTTGCAAACGTTATTGGATCCAGAATCAGATACTGAAAAGGCTAGGCAACGCTTGGAGGCAGCTCGTAAAAATGCACATAAGTTGAGTGGTGCCAAAGAGGACAAGCGGGTTGAGCGCGGTGCAGCCGAGAATCAGCTAGAGGAAATCGAACGCAAACGAAAGTTGGCTTTTAAGCAGGTTGGTAAAGGCCTGATCGCTGAGCAGCGGGATTGGCTGGATCAGCAGTTGTCTGTCCCGGATATTAATGATGTAGATCTATTGACTGAAGTTGAAAAAAACCGTACCGCTGAGATCAATAAAGATCTATTAGTAACAGAAGAAAAACTGACCAAAAACACGAATGATCTGGTTCGTCATATGGGTAAGGCAAAAGCAGTCGATACGGGTGCCCTGACTGAAACTGGCAGCGAATTGCAGGATATTCCCGATTATCTGGCTCGTCTGGATACCCTTATTCAAGAGGCGCTGCCAGAGAAAGAAAAACGCTTTCTTGAATATCTACGTAACGCATCGGATCAAAGTGTTACCCAGCTACTCAGTGGGGTTGAGAATGAGGTTAACATCATAGAGGAGCGCATTGAGGACTTGAATGAGACTATGCTTCAGGTGGATTTTCAACCAGGCCGATACTTGAGTTTGGAGCCGCAGCGTGTCGTACACGAAAGTATTCGTACATTAACCAAAGCACAGCGCCACTTGAACTCTGCTCGTTTTAAGGACGATAAGGGAGAGAGTCACTACAAGGCTTTGCAGCAGGTGGTTGCTTTGGTAAGGAATGCCGCAGAAAATCGGCGTAAGGTCGGAGCGCGAGCTCTTCTCGACCCTCGTTATCGTTTGCAATTCAAGGGGGCAGTAGTTGAGCGTGATAGCCAGAGGATTATTAACTCTTTCGGTGGTTCCCAAGGTGGCAGCGGCGGAGAGAAGGAGATTATTGCCAGCTATATACTCACAGCTTCATTGAGTTATGCACTTTGTCCTCAGGGAGCACGTCGGCCTCTGTTTGGCAGCATTATACTGGATGAAGCCTTTTCAAAAAGCTCCCAAGCAGTAGCCAGTCGAATTGTTTCGGCGCTACGCCAATTTGGTCTACACCCTCTATTTGTAACCCCCAATAAGGAGATGCAACTATTGCGTACTCACACACGTTCTGCGGTACTGATTCACCGCAAGGGCAGCACAGCAACCACCACTGTTTTGAGTTGGGAGGAGTTACGTGACAAAGCCCTACAGGTGAAACAAGTTATCAATAAGGGCCGGAGAAATAAATAATCACCTAAACATTGTGGCAGATTTTATCCTGGATTCTAAGTGCACAAAGGGGAGCATAGCCGCTCTACGTAACCCTTTGCGCAACAATGAAGTCGAGGCAAAAGAGAAGCAAGATTGGATGATTATTCTAACATCAGCACATTATGATGAATAGCCCTGAGGAGCTTGCGCTTCGATTGACCAGACAGTGGCAAAACCCGCATTGGCGGGAACAGCGATTGTTATCCACAAAAGCATGGCCGCTTGAGTTGGCTATTGGTAAACCAGATGCCAAACAGTTTGCTAATGAATCGGCTCGTGTATTGCAGCATATTCAAAGTTGGCGGGAAGTGTCGGTTGGAGAAGTGGGTTGGGTTCAACAAAAATATCGGGATGCCGGGGAGGCGGTATCGATTCCACGCTACTGGAGGCTCAACAAGCCAAGTGAGTGGGTTCAAGCAACTGGGAACGCCCAGGTTGCAAGTGACTATAGTTTATTGTCTCGACTCGTTGTAAAGGCTGACCCACTTTTTCATCCACTACTAATCCGACAACTCGCTAGAATCAGATTTTTGTCAGAATCTGAGCTTATTCAAGTTACCCAAGCCGCTTTGAAATTGGAGCCAGGTTGCGCGCAGGGAAAGCCACTTCGTGCCTTATCTATTGCAGGTGGTGACAGCAAATTTATAGAACGTCATCGACGTTTACTGACTGGTATGTTGGATTTGCGTTTCGATGATGAAGTCAGTGAGATGGGACTTGAGACTTTTCTTGGTGCCGTTTCTGAAAAGGATCACTGGTTACTATTGGTTCCTCTTAGCCTGAATCTATTGCCCTTTGAGCAACTGCGTATCCGTGCAAGCGAACTAATGCGTACACCATTAATGGCTGGACGCATATTGGTTGTTGAAAATGAGCAATGCTCCTATCAATTACCCCCCGTGCCTGATTGCATTGCCGTGTTAGGTGCAGGACTGAACTTGAGTTGGATGGAAGCAGAGTGGCTAGCTGACCGACAGCTGGCATACTGGGGTGATCTAGATAGCTGGGGACTTGCTATGCTTGGCAAAGCCCGTACTCATCAGCGGCATGTTCAGCCATTGATGATGGAACAACAGGTTTTCGATCAGTTTGAGACTAGGTCAGTTATCGAACCAGTTCAGTATCAAATGGTTGAGTCATTAGATCTGACTGAGCAAGAGAAGCAGCTTTTTCAATATCTGCTGGGTAGAGAGCGGGGAAGGCTGGAACAGGAATTTATACCTATAGAGTTTGTTAAAAACATAATAGGTGAGTGGGCTCGCAGCAACGATACTTAGTAACTCAAGTTTCAGAGTTCAAATTCAGAAAAATCTCAATGACATGAAATTCTTCATGAAACCAGCGTGTATTGGAATAGATTTATTTTGTACTTATTGAAGTCCCCTCACCCTGCACCTCTCCCCTTGGAGAGTGTTGTAAAAGCATGCCGCGAATATTCGCAAAAGTCGTAGGATGTGGTGAGCGGTGCGAACCGCATCAATAGTGTGATGGCTCACAAACATCAATGATGCGGTTCGTACCTCACCACATCCTACGTTTTATCCCTTAATGGTGGGACAGACCCCCCCTACGACTTTTGCGACACCCTCCGGGAGGAGAGGGGACGTTCTTTTTTAGCGTGCCCATTGCCTGATATCTATACCATTTAACAACTTATAAAGTACCCCAGCAAAGCTTTAATAAGTATGCACATGCCAAGAGACAAGAGAATCTAGCATCGTGCGTCCCTTCTCCCCCCGGGAGAAGGACAGGATGAGGGGATAGAAAACCAATCATTCATACAAACCCACTCAATATCAGAAAGCGCTTAGAATTCGCATCACACATTTCATGGTGTCTTTTTAAAGTTGGTCCTGAACCATTCATCGACTGCTTTCTAGCATGAGTCACATCGATACGTTCTGTTATGAATAGTGATGTAAGCTGCGCTTACCCTATTTTATACCCCCCTCACCCTGGCCCTCTCCCGGGGGGAGAGGGGATATTCTTTTTTTAGCTTGCCCATTGCTTGATATCTATTCTATTTAACAACTCATAAAGTACCCCAGCAAAGCTTTAATAAGTATGCACATACCAAGAGACAAGAGAATCTAGTATCGTGCGTCCCTTCTCCTCCCGGGAGAAGGACAGGATGAGGGGATAGAAAACCAGTCATTCATACTGAATATCTTTCCTAACCGCGTAGGTTGCGGGTGAAGTGCAATTTCCCTGGCTAACCAACAAGCTCCGCTCATACCCCCTAAAAGTCGTATCGCTTTTATTTCGCACTTTAACTTCAATATGCAGATGCAGCCACTTCTCTCAACATCGCCAATTGCCCCGGCAGGCAGATTGACTCAAGGTCGTAGCGTTGCACCACAGTACGCCTGGCATTGGCCCGCAAAGCCGAATATGCTTGAGGGTCGGACAGCACGGCAACCACCTTTCCGGCCACCTCACCCGGAGAAAAGAAATCAACCATCAAACCATTTTCGCCATCGCGAACCACCTCCTCGACAGGGGCCGTCCGTGAGGCCACCAGAAGACAACCTGTCGCCATGGCTTCCAACGCGGACCATGAAAGCACGAAAGGATAGGACAGATAAACATGAACATGTGACACCTGAAGCACACGCATATAGATGTCGTAAGGAACCCGCCCAAGAAAATGGATACGCGATAGATCAAGCGCATCGCCCAACTCCTCAATCATCTGTTGGCGATAGGTTTTTCTATTCGGCAAACCAGGGCCATAACTTGTCTGATTTCCACCCACAATCACAACCCGTGCGTTCGGCCGCTCTGTTAGAATCTCGGGCAAGGCACGCATAAAGGTCGGAAATCCCCTATAAGGCTCCAGATTACGCGCAACATAGGTTACCACCTCATCACCATGCTTGAGTTTCGTACCATCTGGCATTACAAGACTTGCGGTCGCATCTGGCCTCGCCACGCGAGTATCAACCCCCTCGTGCGATACTCTCAACATTGGATGATAGATAGTCGGATAGCGGGAACGTTGCCATTTCGTCGGACACTGTCCCAGGTCCACCACATCTAGGCCAAGTAGGTTGCCCATATTCCGGGTACGAATTCTAGGCCCGGAATCCAGGTTCAACGGCTCATCCGGATCGAAGCTAACATCGCCCCCTTCCATGCGGAAAAAATATTCAAAGTAGCCGAGCAGGGGCGTGTTAGGAAAAATATCCTTCAAATACCAGATCTCGCCCCAACCATTGTGCCCCACCATCACATCGGGCGTAAAACCAGAACGTTTCAGATCCTGAGCGGCACGCGCCACGGCTTGTGCATTGAGAACCCCCATCTCGGCATCGTGTAAATAACGGTGGACATTCGGTCTCACCGAACGAGCCGTCTTGTAGACGATTTTGCGCACACCGGGCAATCTCACCTCGTCATTACGCTGCGTGAGAAACACCACCTGATTCCCTGGTGTTTCACCCAACCGACGCACAACATGTCGATACTGGCCGGGAAAGTTCTGATGTACGAATAAATATCTCACGGAAAAACTCTTGTATGCAATTGCGACACCCTACTTTTCGAAATACCCAGATACCTGGCCATTTCATCAAACGCCATCCCATGAAAATAGTGATTACGAATAACCAGTCGTTCACGCTCTGGCAAATGATCAATAAGCTCTCCCAAATGGATGGACAGGGCTTTTTGTTCCTCTCCTACAAAGAGCTTGTCTTCTGTCTCATTATCATTCAGCAGAAAACCGGCATCCTCCAGCATGAAGCTCAATGCCAACTCAATGGTAACCTCGACCATTTCGGCAAATCGGTCGGTGCTATCATCTGCTAGTCCGTCAGCAATCGATTCTATTCGCGATCGCTGATATCTTCGTAAGAAGGATGACTGTTCGCGATGTTCAGTGAACTTCTCCAGGCCATTTAGCAGCGCGCCTTTAATCCGATAGCCAGCGTAGGTGGCAAAAGAAGCACCTTTAACCGGAGCGTATCGTTGCACAGCTTCGATAAGCCCCAGCATGGCAAATTGCAGGTAATCGCCAAATTCAATATCATCTGCGGTACGAGTGCGATAATAATGGGCAGCGTTGATCCGAGCCAGATAGGCGTAGTGATCGATTAAGGTAAGACGTGCTACAGCATCTTTGCCTTCGCTAACCTTTTGCCAAAGTTTGAGTTCCTGCTCTTTTTCCATTACCAAACGGGTTTTGTCCTTGCCACGAACACTATCTCACCAGCGTCAGGAAAAACTACCGAGCAAGGAAAGCACTACCAGGTTCCAACCATCAATCAATACAAACATCAGAATCTTAATGGGCAGGGATATCATCATCGGCGGCACCATCAACATGCCCATTGACATGAGTATGCTGGCAACAACAATATCAATCAGCACGAAGGGTAGAAAAATAACAAAACCAATCTGAAACGCCGCTTTGAGTTCGCTCAACATAAATGCCGGAATTACCTGCAAATTAGTCACATCGTCGATAGTCTTCGGCATTTCTCCTCCTGATACCTCAACCATCAGTGCCAGGTCTTGTTCGCGGGTCTGACGAATCATGAAATCTCGTAATGGCGCCATACCTGCTCGCAACGCTTCTTCGCTTGTCATCTGACCTTCACTGAAGGGTTGCACCGCATTCGATTCAATTAAATTAAGAGTAGGCAGCATGTTGAAAAAAGTAAGAAACAGCGCCAGGCTGATTAACACGGTGTTGGGCGGGGTCTGCTGCATACCAAGAGCATGACGCAAGATGGAGAGCACAACGATAATTCGTGTAAATGAGGTCATGACGATCAGCAATGCAGGAGCGAGACTTAGTACTGTTAGGCCAAGTACTATCTTGATCGCGGTCGCAACTTCCCCTGTTCCATTTTCACTTCCATTCAAATCGATGCCAATTCCTGGCAACTGAATATCCGATGCAAACAGGTTAGGTGAGACGAATAGCAGCATGCCCCACAATACTGAGAAAAACGTAGCGTAGTTGTGACATCGCCCCTCAAATCTCATCATTATTATCCTCTGCTGGGACATCGAACGATTTGGCAGGATCAAGCGCAATCAGCCGTTCACCACATTGGGCCAGTACCATCGTCTTGTCATCAATACGAACCATAAACAAGTTGGATCTCTGTGATAGGCGCCTCGTTTCAATAAGTTGCATGCGGTGCTCATCTCTACCCAATAGATTACGGGTGATTAAATATTTTTTAAGGAGGTAGACAACCGCAAAAACCAATAACATGGAAAATACAATAACAACTAATACACGGGTCAGCGTCTCAGGTGGAATGACACTCTCTTTACGGTATGGCACACCTTGGAAAGTATCGTGCGCAGCTTTTGACTTTTCAGGATTTTGCTCCTCATGACTGAGAGAGTCCGAGGCGATATCTTGACTAAGCTCTTCGACCAATGGTCCACGCGGAACTATCCTCTCTGTGGAGGTAGATTCAGTAATTTGCGCATGTACCGGCGACCATAACCAGGCCATACTCAGGAAAATATAAAGAACAAAGCTAGCCCGCATCTTGTTTGATAATCTCACTAATACAAACTCCGAAATTATCACCGGTCACCACCAACTGGCCACGGGCGACAATGCGACCGTCCAGCACCAGATCCACCGGCGATTGGACATCACGCTCCAATGTCACAATGGAATTGATCTTGAGATCATAGAGTTCACTTATCGTAAGTTCCGCTTCTCCCACGCAGGCTTCCAGTTTTACGCGTACATCCTTGATAATTTCAAAGTTGCTGCCGAAAAGTGCTTGCCCCTGTGGTTGAAGCTCGGGTAACTCACTGAATTGAACTTGTTCAACGGTATCATTAGGCTTACTGTTCATGGGTTTTGGCATAGTCAACGTTCCTTAAGCGTATTCTTTATTTTCGATTTGGGAGATGCGAAATGCTAGAGATTTACCTTTGGCACCTATAAACCCTTTGCATGCAATCCCATTTGCACCAAACCTCATTACAGAAGGTTCATTGATGCGCCTATTTAGTGTGACAACATCACCTACTTGGATTGTGCCAAGGTCACCAAGACTTAGCTCTGCTGATCCAAGCGAAACGTTAGCTCTCACTTTCTGTCTATCAAGAGCTGATAGCACAGGTACCAACTTCCGGCGAGTCTCCTGAGGAGGTTGATCACAGGACTTTAGATAGTTTTCAACTATCTGCGGCGAAACGATATATGCAAAGGGTAAGTTGCCGACTTTAACCCAAATCACCATTGCCCCTGAACCCAGTACTGAGGCTTCCTTAGGCAATATATTATCTGTCACAAAAAATGAAGTTTTATCATGAGATTCCTGTGTCCCGGTGAGAATCCGCTGCGCCAGTTCGATTAAGGCTTGATCTGCCACTTCCCCTAGCAGAATAGAAGGATACTGATCATCTAGTTGCTCTTCTGGCGTACCTGTTAGCATGGCACCAAAACGCTCAGCATTAGCCGGTTTAAGCAATCCACACCAATGATCATTCTCCCCACTCACCATCTTTTTGATTTTAGGCATTCGCCCATCATGGCAATAGTCAGAAAGCGGGGTCAGTTTACCGAAGGCGAGCCATCTCTCATCAGGTAACCAATCCTCTGCCCACCCCTTGAAAACTGGTTTCAAGGCCCCTCGTAGATTCATACGATGACGTTCACCAATCAACCGGTATGGGCGATATTTCATTGACCACCCCGTCCCAAATTTAATAGTTGCTGCATCATTTCATTTGCCACTGTCAATATCTGCGAGGAACCTTGAAAGCCTCTTTGCATGATAATCAAATCGGTAAACTCAAGCGTCAGATCGACATTGGATAATTCAAGACTATTTTCAATGATTTCACCCATTACCCCTTGCATAGGCACATCGATCATCGGCTCCAGATCCTCACCCGCGAAGAAGAGTCCACCACCCAGTTGACGCAATGACTGGAGATCATCGAACCATGCCAGGGCCAGTTGTGTGCTTTCATCGCCCTTACCGTTGGAATACTCTGCGGTCAAGGTGCCGTCACGATTGAATCCCAAACGCATCAGCGAGCCGCTCGGATAACCGTCTTGGGATTCAACAACCAGATCTGAAGTCTCTCCCGCAGCAAAGGATGTCACCCCTGTAAAGCTGCCTGATTCGCCAAAGTTCAGCGTAATTTCTGATGGGGTGACACCATCCGGTGCAAGTTCAAAACTGAAACGATTGGCACCCTCTTCGGGTGAGCCATCACTTTGGAACCGGATATCACCACCGCTGCCAATCTGGTTGCCTTCATCATCGGTGACTTCCACTCTCCAAACACCGCTATCATTAATGAATTTCAGCGTAATCTGATGAGAACCGCCAAGGGCATCGAAGACTTCTACACCACTAACCTCGTGCTCTGTAGCCTCAGCTGACAGGTTATTGCCGAGTATAATTTCAGACGTTGCCAGCGGTTGGTTATTACCCAACGTAGAAACATTGATATCAACCAGTTCGCCCCCTTCAAAGCCCGCGACTCTGGCCTGATTGTTGCGATAAACGAGATAGCCATCTTGGTTAACTTCAAACTGCCCAGCACGGGTATAGTAGGTGTTATCTCCATCGCGCAGAATAAACAGGCCATTACCATCGATTGCCACATCGGTATCATTTCCGGTCTCGCTAATCTCACCTTGCGCTTCACGCATGACGGTTCGCTCACCGGTAACACCATTGCCTATCTCACTACTGGGATTATTAACTCCAGATTCGGCGGATAATCCGTAGCGATAGAAAATATCTTGGAACAGCAGATCATTACCTTTGTACCCAGGGGTATTAAGGTTGGCTACGTTATTACTGATGACATCCAACCCTCGGGAAAAGGTCATCATCCCGGACAGGCCGGTATAAACAGATCCAAACATCTCTAAATCCTCTCGCTCTTAGCGAACCAATACAATTTGTGACAAGGTAATATTTGTTAGAAATTGCTCATCTCCGACTTTCACGGTAAACACAGGGGATCCCTGATTGAAAGCCACCGAGGTAACTTCACCGACCACACTCCCGGTTTCCGTTCCAACTTCCACTTCTTTACCCAAAAGACCAACAGCTTGATTGGCTGCCTGCATAAGCAGTAGTGAATCGAGACTCTCATTGGACTGGCGCGTTTGGTCTAGACTTGAAAACTGTGCAAACTGCGCCATGAACTCTTGATTATCCATTGGTTTGAGAGGATCCTGATAGCTCAACTGAGCCAATAGGATCTTCAGAAAATCCTCTTGGCCAAGGCCTGCCCGTTCAAGCTGTTGGGTCCCGCTGCCGAGCGCTGCGCCGATACTATCAACCATTTTGAAACTCCTAATCAGTAAATCTTATCGATGGGGGGCTCTTCTGTTTCAGAAGATGTTCCCTTATGCGATTCCGTCAAATCAGACTGCCAAACCAGTTCGCCATTGAGGGTCAGTCGTGCCAACATCAGTCCAAGGGATGCTAGGTCTTTTTTCAAATTTGACATGAGTTTCACCCCATCCTTTCCATTCAGTCCAACACTGCGCAATGCAACTTCCACAATGCCGTCTGTCTGGTAGACATGTACACCAGGGGAAGTTGAAGAGCTTGAGAGTGCTGCAGGTATCGCACGAACGGATTGTGTTGTTTTTGGTATGGTTGAAACGGCAAGCTTTAATCCATCATTGCGAGTCGGTGTGATCGCAGCCAATACAGCAGCTGACCCTGTCTCTCGAATAATGGAGCTACCAGAATTAATCTGGCATGTACTAGAAAATCGTTGCTCCTGCCCAGAACCGGTGTTATCACCCGATACACTCTCTGGGAGATAGAATGGCAGAAACTGCGTCTCCAGCACCTCTGCTTCTGCTCCCACCGGATTCTGTTCTGCGATTGCTGACTCAATACTTCTCCCTTCCTTTTGTAATCCAACTTGTTGGTAGGCCTGCCGCTCCTCAAGTTGAGATTTTTCCCACTGCAAGCGCCACTCGAAACGTCGTGCCAGGTCGGCCGAACCACTGTTCTGTTTTTGCTGCTGGAGTGGCACCTGATCGATACTAATCTTTGTCATGCTTCCTCTCCTGATTCAGCAGCCAAGCTTCGTCAAGAAGTGACCGTTGTTTATTCTCTATTTCTAGCCGCTGCTCATTAAGCCTGCGCTCAAGCAGGTTCTCCACACCACGGCTCTTCAGGCACTGTTGGGTTAATTTGCCCTCGATCTTTTTGAGCCGCTCTTGTGCGAACCCCTGCTGTCGCTCCTTGTTTACCCGTAAACGCTTTTTCTGATCCAGGTAGGCCAATGTCATCTGGTACTCCTCTATGACCAGATTCGCTCCTGGATCAAGCGCTGAGCGTGCACGATGCTCAGCATCACTGATTTCACTATCCATCAGGCTCAAGCCTTCTTCTAGTACCTGCACTCGTTCGTCAGCCTGTCGCTGTTCCTGGCGCAACCCTGTAATTTCAATATCAATCAATCCATTTAAAGCCTTCAGAGCTGCAATGCGTCGATGTTTACCCTTCGCCATCTTTCATTCCTCCTATTTCGCCCCGCTCGAAACGATCTCGTGCAATCTCCGGCAGGCATCCGCCCGACTTCCTGTCTCACCCACATCCTGACGAAGAAAGGCATTAATGTTATCCATGCGTTTAATGGCACGATCCAGTAAGAGGTTGCCTCCCTCTCGATAGGCACCAATCTCCACCATATCCCGTGAGCTATCGTAACTGCTCAGAAGTTCAATCAATGCTTGGGCATCTCCCCGTTCACTCTTGGTGGCCAGATGTGTAAACAGGCGACTGTTACTATGCAGTATGTCTATGGAGGGATAGTGTCCACGGTTAGCCAGCATTCTTGATAAGACGATGCTGCCATCGAGAATGGCACGAATACTATCCGAGACCGGATCGTTGATATCATCCCCTTCAGTGAGTACGGTATAAAATGCGGTAATTGAACCACCACCCTCCGCAGTTCCACCCCGTTCCAGCAGACGAGGCAACAGGGCAAATACCGATGGCGTGTAACCACGTGCTGTCGGCGGCTCTCCAGCAGCTAGACCGATTTCACGTTGTGCCATGGCGAATCGAGTGATTGAATCCATTGTCAACACCACGTCCCGCCCTTGATCACGGAAATATTCGGCAATTGCGGTGGCAACGAATGCCGCATGGGCTCGCACCAATGCCGGCTGATCTGAAGTCGCCACAACTACCACGCTACGTGCTAAACCTGCCTCTCCCAGGTTTAGCTCAATAAAATCGAGCACTTCACGGCCTCGTTCGCCAATCAGGGCAATCACATTCACATCGGCATTCATTTGCCTGGCTATCATGCCGAGCAATGTGCTTTTACCAACACCACTTCCGGCAAAAATACCCACTCGCTGACCCCGTCCGACAGTAAGCAAAGTATCGATGGCACGTACTCCTGTCTCGAGAACCTGCTCTATGCGCGGCCGTTGAAGCGGATTCATTGGTTCTGCGTAGAGCGGATAATTCTGCGTGATACGAGGCGCTTCCTTGCCGTCTAGTGGGCAACCAAAAGCATCGATAACCCGACCTAATAGTGGTTCACCTACCGGTACATCGGCCGCTTTGCCGGTTGCAATGACTTCACTGCCGACACCTATACCCCGGGTTTGTCCATAGGGCATCAATAAAACTTTGCCCTCCTTAATCCCGATCACTTCGGCCGATATGGGGCTTCCATGGGGGGTTGGATAGATTTCGCAACGCTCACCGTGAAAAGCCTCAGGGCCGTTGGATTCCAAAACCAGCCCATAAAAGTTGGCGATATGACCAGTCCGGCGAATAAATTCGGTATTTTTTATCGCTTGCAAGTAGGGCTGTAACGACATCACAAAGAGCGCTCCGCATGACGCCGGGCAGCAACCTTGAGAAGACACTCGCGTAACTGCTGCATCTGCACCTCAAGGCGAGCATCCAGTCCCCCTGTACGGGTTTGTAGCAGACACCCTCCCAACTCGATCCGCTCATCGGCAATAATTTCAACCGCCGTACCGAACAGCGCGTCTTCTCTCCCAGCCATTGACTCTTCCAATAACTGTTTATCGTCGGACGATAGGTGTATCACTAACCGATCACGACTCACTAACTGTTTGGTCGACTGCTTGACAGCCGCGATTACGGCATCGGCGCTAACCAGCGTTTCACCCAGGATCTTTGCCACTGAAGCAAATACCACTTCAACAATCTCCTCCTCGGCTGTCGCCAAACTAGTCTCATGCGCCTTTGAGACCTGCTCTATCAAATCGCCTAGCCGTTTCACATGCTGATTAAGTTCGGCACGTCCCTCATCACAGCCGGCTTGATAGCCTGACACCCGTCCAGCTTCGGTGGCATCCCGACGCAACGCATCAAGATCACCCAGCAGGCGCTGCAGCTCCTTTTCTGTTTGCGCCGTTCTCTCTTGGGAGATCCGCAGCGCTTCCTCCAGTTCGGCCCGAGCCAACAATGAAGCGCGGAGATCCGCCTCCCAACTCACTTGAGATTTATTCGCAACCGGTTGCTGTTTAGATGGTTTATCTGGCTGCTCTCCAGACTTTTTTTCAGGAGAGGCGCCATCACCAAGCAGGCGGTGCTGAGCGGCAATACGCGCCGAACGAATCAGCGACGCCATAATCGACTCCAACGCGAACCCTTCCCGGCAGCACGCTCATTTCGATGCGCATCAGCAAGAGCCGCTTCGAAACCCTCCGCCGACTCCAATTTAAGATTATTAAGTCTCATCGCCAAGGCACCTATCAAGGCGGCCTTTACCTTAGGTCTTAGCGGTTGCTCAGGTGTTTCCAGAAGCCTGAGCAGATGCTCACGTTTTTGCAGATATTGATTACTGATATAGCCCTGACGCCAGGACCAAACCTTTTGTTTCAGCAATAGAGCCACAACCCAGTCCGGCTCTGACTCAAGGGCCTGGGTGATATCGGGAAGGCTTGCCTCGTCAATCTTTTCGATCTCCGTATCTGGATCACCACAGGCTATTTCCTGCCGATCAATAGCATGCAACTCCGTAAGCCAGGCATTTCCTCTTGGCACCCCCATCTCATCAAGTTCAATGAGGGTTGCGTGTACACTCTCTCGCTCCTCCTCTGATAAAGCTTCCAGCATCCAGTGCCGGTCCTCTTCACCGAGACCATGCAGATAGAGCGCAGCTT
>JARRQF010000093.1:0-20750 GCA_037382065.1 Candidatus Thiodiazotropha sp.
CATCCGCGTTGTTGCGCGCCTTGGAAAGGGAGAAGCCATTCCCGGCGGCACGCGCCTAGCGGCTAACCGCTTAGCGTCACGCTATCATCGTCAATTTGTATGAAGCACCACACTAGACGGGTAAAGGGGCGCATCACCGCTCTACATGCCCCTTTGCGCAGCAACGAAGCCGGGGCAATAGAGCAGTAAGATTGGATGATTATTAATTTCTCCGGCCCCCTATTTCAATAGATAGATTTGCTCTGACATTTGACTGACACCCCGTCCACTGTAGCGATCTGTATCATGCAGCAGATTCAAATCATGCAGCATGGTGACGGAGTAACGGGATTCAAATAGGGCTCTGACCTCAGCTTCTCCGACACTATAGGGTGGGCCATCCATCTCATGTTGGGGATAGTCCATGGTAACCAATAGTATTTTGACACCCTTGGGCAAGGTTTCGATCAGCATTTGCGCGAATTGCTTACGTTGTTGAGGGTTGAGAGCAACCAGTGAAGCGCGGTCGTAGACTGCTTCAATATCACTGTTATCAAACTGATACAGGTCAAAGATATCGCCACATAGGAGCTCGTAAGGCCCCTGACGCCAGCATTCGAATTCCCCAACTCTCTCAATAGTGGGTTGCAGTTGGTGCTCCTTAAAAAACATTTTTATCGCAAGTTGGCTCAATTCAACCCCACGAATTCGATACCCCTGTTCTGCCAGCCAATACATATCTCTGCTCTTGCCACACAGAGGTGCCAGCACCAAGGATCCCTCAGGTAAAAACAGTGTGTGCCAGTGGTTTAGCAGGTGCTGATTGAATTCCACATGGTGCCAGCCGATGTCGCCCTTTTCCCAGCGCTGCAGCCAGTTCTCATTAGGGTCTCGAAGTTTTGATAATGATTCGGTCATTTGTTTTCCTGAAATTATTACGGAATAGTATGTTGTTGTTTTGGGAAATGGGCAAGTGTCAGGGCAATCGCACGATTGATGCGGTTCGCACCGCTCACCGCATCCTACGCAATCATGAAGTTTATCGCGTATTCCATTCGCAGCATGCTTTTACAACACCCTCCAAGGGGAGAGGGGATGCGGGGTTCGAGCCCTGGTGTGACAAGCTATTGGGTGCCACATAGTAAGCTGATGTTTACGATGCGCGTTCGAAAAGTACACTCTCTCTCCCCTTGTTAATCGTTGCCAGTTTTCGTGGGGTTTCTCAAACGGCATAGCACTACTCACCATTCAGCTATACAATGCAGGCTGAATGGAAGAGCTAGCCTACCAACACGCTTTTGCGGCCCTGACCCCGGACTCAATGCTTGATGCCATTGAATCGGCTGGCGTGATCTGTAGTGGTCAGTTTCTTGCCCTGAATAGCTATGAAAACAGGGTTTTTCGGGTTGGCATCGAAGATAGTGAGCCTCTCGTGGCTAAGTTCTATCGCCCAAATCGCTGGAGTGATCAGGCGATTATCGAGGAGCATCAGTTCTCTCAGGTACTGGCTGAGCAGGAGATACCTGTGATCGCACCACTATCTGATGCGCAAGGGAATACATTACGCCACTTTCAGAATGTTCGGTTTGCCCTCTACCCTTGTCGTGGTGGTCGTGCGCTTGAGTTAGATAATCCAAATCAGCTTGAGCAGTTAGGGCGTTTCATCGGCAGGATTCATATGCTCGGTGCAAGTGCTTCATTTCAGTATCGGCCAGAGGTTGATCTCCAGAGCTATTTCCATCTTCCCAGCCGATATCTGTTGGATCATGACTTTATTCCAAAGCACCTGATAGAGGCGTATCGAAGTATCCTGCCTGATTTAGAAGAGCGTATTCGAGCCTGCTACAGTCGGGCAGGGAAGGTGCAAACGATTCGTCTGCATGGCGATTGTCATCCTGGCAACATACTTTGGCGGGATGAGGGAGCGCACATTGTCGATTTTGATGATGCTCGTACAGGTCCTGCAATACAGGATTTGTGGATGTTTCTTTCTGGTGATCGGCGATATATGAGTGAGCGGTTGGCCGATTTATTAGAAGGCTATACCCAGTTCTATGACTTCGATTCGTCTGAACTACATATCCTGGAAGCACTTCGCAGTTTGCGGTTGGTGCACTATGCGGGGTGGCTGGCCAAGCGATGGGACGATCCGGCTTTTCCCGCTGCTTTTCCCTGGTTCGATTCCATTAACTTCTGGGAGGAGCATATTCTTACTCTGCGTGAGCAGCTTTCTAAGATGGATGAACCCCCATTGGTCTGGTAGCTATTTATATACCCTCGTAACGTATCTCTGTAATCCAGTAGTGGTTTATTCCCGCTGGCGTTTCCACTGAGATTTGATCATCCAAACCTTTTTTTAACAGAGCTTTCGCCAAAGGAGAGTCCAGGCTGATATAGCTGGGCTGTTGGTCGATCTCGTCTGGGCCAACGATTCGGTATTCCAGCTCCGATCCATCTTCCCTTTCGAGTCGTACCCAGGCAGCGAAAAAGACTTGCTTGGTGTTGGAGGGGGGCTGATTGACTACATTTAGCTGAGGGAGCCGCTTTTGTAAGTAGCGAATGCGCCTGTCAATCTCACGAAGCTCTTTCTTGCGATAGATGTACTCAGCGTTCTCAGAGCGGTCACCTTCTGCTGCGGCGGCTGAAAGTGCTTTGGTTACATCACGTCGGCGGATCCAGAGTGCATGCTCCTCTTCCCTGAGCCGCTCATATCCGGGTTCGGTGATGTAAGGTGATTTGGGCGCTGCCGGTGGTCTGTATCGTCCCATAATTTGGATAAGATTGGGAAATTGTATGCTGATTATTGCGGGATTTGGGGCGTTAATCCAGTGCTGCCTGGGTTTATACAAGGTGATTAATACATGATGTCCAGATTTGCTATGTGGATGATGATTTGGAAAAACATGCTATATGACAAGAAAGAAGCAATGGTATCGACATTGAAATGGAGATCAAGTCCACTACAATCAATGGGATGCATCTTAATGCGGCTGTAAAGAGGTATTACTTCGTGGCCAAGATGATATTTACTGATAAGCTACTAAAAATAGTTTTGGCACTCATTGTGATTGGCATAATCGCAGCTTGTGGGGGTGGGAGCGGTGATGATGATCCTGATCCTGTGGTCACCCAAACGGGTAGTGTCAGCGGTCGTTTAATCGCACCTGCCTATGTGGTTACCGATAGTGATGTTAACGATATTAAAACAACTTCGGTTCCCAATCATCCACTAGGCAATGCGCAGAGTGTGCCTAACCCCGTCAATATTGGTGGTTATGTCAATGTGGCGGGGGCTGGTAGAGCCGGTAACTCACAAACATCTGGTGACCGGGATGACTATTTTCTGGTAAATATGACTAAGGGCCAGACTCTGCTACTCAATATTGGGGATATTGAAGAGCCGGATGTTGACCTGGACCTCTATCTCTATGATATCAACGGTACCGAATTAGATCGCTCGACCGGCATTTCGAAGTATGAGTCTTTGATTGTGCCTGCAGATGGTCAATATTATATCGATGTCTACGCTTTCAAAGGCGCTTCAAACTATCTGCTTTCATTAGGTTTGACGCCGGCTTCGGCGCTGCCACCGAATGCATTCAGGCTGTCTGACGAATTTATTCCTGGTGAGATACTGGTGAAGTTTGATAAGTCATCTTTCCAGGCTAAAGCGCAAGATACCACACTGAGTCAGTTTAGTATGAAACAGGGCGGAGAGAACGCTGCAGGTGTTCAACTATTGAAGTTGAATCGTTATTTTATTCAGACAGCTGCTCATGCCAAGACGGCGGTATCGCTCGATGAGGAGCAACAACTTAAGGTCGACACGCTGATGGCCATTAAAGAACTTAGCCGACGCAGCGATGTGATCTATGCACAGCCAAACTATCTCTACCAGCCGAGTGCGGTGCCAAATGATGAGTATTACAGCTATCAGTGGCACTATCCTCAGATAAATCTGCCTCAGGCGTGGGATATCACAACGGGGGCTAGCAGTGTGATCGTGTCGGTGATCGACACAGGGGTTTTATTGAGTCATCCAGATCTGTCTGGTCAGTTAGTGGCTGGCTATGATTTTATCTCCAGTCCTGATATATCAGGGGATGATGACGGCATTGATAACGATCCCAATGATGTGGGCGATGCGGGAGAAGGAGGTAGCTCATCTTTTCACGGTTCCCATGTGGCAGGCACGATAGCAGCAGCCAGTAATAATTCGCGGGGAGTTGCAGGTGTGGCTTGGGGCACTAGAATCATGCCGATACGTGTGTTGGGTAAGGGAGGAGGCACTAGTTACGATATTATTCAGGGTATCCTCTTTTCCGCTGGTCTGCCGAATGATTCTGGTACTCTGCCGGCTCAGCGAGCGGATGTTATTAATATGAGTTTGGGTGGGGAGGCAGCTGATCAGGCAACTCTTAATGCCATTACCGCCGCTCGTAATGCTGGCGTTATCATTATCGCAGCGGCGGGCAATGAGAATACCTCAGTACTCTCTTATCCAGCCTCATATGTGGGTGTTGTGTCGGTTAGCGCTGTTGACCTGAATCGTACCCGAGCTTCTTACTCTAACTATGGTACCAAGATCGATGTGGCAGCGCCTGGTGGTGATGTTATGGCTGATCTGAACGGTGATGGTAAACCCGATGGTGTGTTGAGTACAGCAGCCGATGATTCTTCTGGTTCGATACAGTATACCTATACTTTTTATGATGGCACCTCCATGGCTGCGCCGCATGTGGCCGGTGTGGTTGCTTTAATGAAATCGGTCTATCCTGGGCTGACGCCAGCGGAGTTTGACAGTATGCTCTTATCTGGTGAGTTGACTTCGGATATTGGGGCAACTGGCCGGGATGATTTGTATGGCTATGGTCTGATCGATGCCTACAAGGCTGTTGCGGCAGCACAGCAGAGAGGAGGAGGGGGGGCTCATACTGATCCGACACTAAGTGTCAATCCTCAATCTTTGAATTTTGCGTCGACGCTTCAATCTACGACGCTCTATATTGAAGAGATTGGGGGGAGTGTCGGTACTGTACAGGTAAGTGAAAATATTGCTTGGCTGGCCATCTCGCCCTCGCAAGTTAATGATTCCGGTATGGGCAGCTATAGCGTGACAGTTAATCGTAGTGAGTTGGCGGTAGGGACTTATAACGGAACGATACAGGTTACGGCGGGTAGTTCCAGTGTCAGTGTAGAGGTGATCATGCAGGTGACAGATATCTCACAATCGGGTGATGCTGGCAGGCAATATGTACTACTGCTGGATAAGGTAACAAATGAGCCTATCCAACTATTCTCGGTGGAGGCGGAAGGTACTAACGCAAACTATAGCTTCAGTAATGTGCCATTTGGAGACTATCTGATTAAGGCTGGCTCGGACATGGATATGGATGATTTTATCTGTGATGCTGGAGAGTCTTGCGGTGCCTATCCAACCCTTTCTCAGCCAAGCGTGATTACAGTGGATTCTGGCAGCCTTAGTGATCTTGATTTTACAACGTCATTTGAGTATCAGACGCCGAGTTCTTTGTCTTCTCAAGGGGCGAGGGTTCAGGAACATATGGTTTATCTACGTAGGGGTGTCAACTACCCCGCCCTAAAGGACGGAGCTAAATAAGCTGGGTTGACCAGCGGAAAAGGAGTGTCTATGGCCGTTTTTGTTTTAAACAAACAGAAGAATCCACTGATAAAGCGTTGTCCAAGGTATTAGCCATCGGTATGGCATGCTGCTACAACGTAGTGACGGCTATGCTTATTTCCCACAACCAGCGATAGCATGGAATAAAAAGGAGGCAGCGAGATAGGCCGCCTGATGGCGGACGCTATCCCTCCCCGATCTGAAGAACGGGGTTTCTCGCGTAGAATCTGATGAAAAGAATGAATTTACTAAAGGTTTTGAAGCGATTTGGATGGTCGTTGCTGCTAATTGGCCTTGCTGGGTGTAACGTACTGGCTAACTCTGTCACTGTTGTTGAAGGTGGTATGGTATGCGGTACAAATCAGACGGCGGGTATACACTTGGTAAAGAAGGGGACCTCAATTAAGAATACGGGGGGAGGGGCGTTTTTTAGTGATAAGTCGCTGAAACCGGAAGATGATGATTTATCCGACTCTGCGTCGTTCTGGTTACTCAGAGTGGATATGGGGCAGCAGCCTAGTGGTGGTTATGGTCTGAAATTACTCTCTGATAAGCTTTCAATTTCTGGGCGAACCGCTAGCTTTGCTTTGCAATGGCGTGAGCCTAAGCCAGGTATGGCGCAAATTCAGATGCTGACCTATCCCTGCCTTTATTTAAAGGTTTTGAAGGGTGATTACACGCGTTTGGAGGTTATTGATGAAACGGGGGCCGTTAAATTCGGTTTAGATCTTCCATAAGCGTTTAGGGAAGGGGTCGCAAAAGTCATAGGGTGGGGTTCTGTCCCACCATTAAGGGATGAAATGTAGGATGTGGTGAGGTACGAACCGCATCATGGATGTTCGTGAGCCATCGCACGATTGATGCGGTTCGCACCTCACCACATCCTACAATTTTCAGTTCTTATTGGTGGAAAATGGCAACCATAATAATGCGGCCTCTTCGTTTTCATTTAAATGGGCTTTGAGGATGATATTTCCGTGATCGCTCAACCAGCGTAGGACAGCCGTTTTATTTGGCATCTCTTGGGTTTGATTTTCACTGTTTTCTGGCGCGCCTAACTGCTGCCAAAGCTGCTTTTTTAGCTGTTCATGATAGTTTTTTCGGTAGCCGATTTTTACCCCATTAATCCACTTATTAAGAAAGAAAACACTAATATAGTGAGCTGGAATGTCGTTATAGATGCCTATGCGAGCGGTGCAAAGGTGGTTGCCAAATGGTGTCAGTTCATCCTTGCATAACCACTCTAGTTTAGGGAATACCTGCTTAAATTCACTTTCTGTGATCTGGTTATCCAATGCCTTGAGATTTAGCGCAATCTCATCTTCACCCCATAGAGCCAGTACTACCGAGTCAGTGCGTCGTTGACCATCCTCAGTTAAGACCAGCCAGAATATTGGACCGATCACAACAAAGAAAGCCATGATGCGTTTGTAGAATGAAGGTAGTTGTAAATTCATTGGGAATTTCTAGGTTGAAATAGGGGGGCGAGTAGAAACCTACTGCCCCCGGATTCGGCTACAGCTGTAAGCCTATCGGTTTTCTCTGTTATCGATTAGGTGATCGACTACTGATGGATCGGCCAGCGTCGAGGTATCACCAAGGGTATCGAGTTCATTAGCTGAAATTTTACGTAAAATTCGGCGCATGATTTTACCTGAGCGTGTTTTGGGCAGGCCAGGAGACCACTGGATGAGATTGATCTTGGCAATGGGGCCAATTTCTGTGCGTACTAAATTTATAAGCTCGGCTTTTAATTCATCGGTTCCTTCAATACCCGTCATTAAGGTGACATAGGCGTAAATGCCTTGTCCGGTTAAATCATGGGGATAGCCGACCACAGCTGCTTCAGCCACTAAATCATGCAGTACTAGGGCAGATTCAATCTCTGCCGTACCCAAGCGGTGTCCAGAGACATTTAGCACATCATCCACTCGTCCTGTGATCCAGTAGTAGCCATCTTCGTCACGGCGCGCTCCGTCACCCGTGAAATAGTAGCCGGGATACATGGCGAAATAGGTTTCAAAAAACCTTTTATGATCCCCATATACCGAACGCATCATGGAGGGCCAGGGGCGTTTGATAGCAAGATTACCTTGGGCTGGATTGCCATCGATCTCAATGCCTTGATCATCAAGAAGAACGGGCTCTACACCGAAGAAGGGGTGTGTGGCTGAGCCGGGCTTTAGAGGTGTGACACCAGGTAATGGGGTTAGCATGTGGGCGCCGGTTTCTGTTTGCCACCAGGTATCAACGATTGGGCAACGTTCATCACCGACTACACGAAAATACCACTCCCAAGCTTCCGGGTTGATCGGCTCACCCACTGTGCCGAGCAAGCGCAGACTTTTTCGGCTGGTTTTCTTGACCGGCTCTTCACCTGCACTCATCAGTGAACGGATAGCGGTCGGTGCGGTATAGAAGGTGGCCACATTGTGCTTGTCACAAATCTGCCAGAAGCGTGAGATGTCGGGATAGGTGGGGATGCCTTCGAACATTAGTGTGATGGCACCATTGCAGAGTGGGCCATAGACAATGTAGGTATGCCCGGTAACCCAGCCGACATCTGCGGTACACCAGTAGACCTCACCATCTTTGTAGTCAAATACCAGTTTATGGGTCATTGCGGCTTGCAGCAGATAACCCCCTGTTGTGTGCAATACGCCTTTTGGTTTACCGGTGGAGCCCGAGGTATAGAGGATGAACAGTGGATCATCCGCGTCCATCTCCTCGGGAGCGCATTCGTCTGAGGCATCACTCATTGCGTCGTGATACCAGAGGTCGCGTTTTTCATCCCATTCCACTGGGTCACCACCATGTTGTATAACAAGGCAGGTGTGTACATTGGGGCATTGCGCGATAGCTTTATCCGCATTTGCCTTCAGTGGGACCTTTTTTCCACCCCGCACAGATTGGTCGGAGGTGATCACTACCTGGCAGTCGGAGTCGAGTATGCGATCGCGCAAGGCGTCTGGCGAAAAACCACCGAATACGATGGAGTGGACGGCGCCGATACGGGTGCAGGCAAGCATGGCGATGGCCGCTTCAGCAACCATAGGTAGGTAGAGAGAAATCCGGTCACCTTTTTTTACACCGCGTGATTTCAATACATTGGCGAACTTACAGACTTCCTGGTGTAGTTCACGGTAGGTGATTTTTCGATCATCATCGGGATTGTCACCCTCCCAAATGATGGCCACCTGGTCACCACGACGCTCTAGATGCCGATCGAGACAGTTGTAGGAGACATTTAGTTTGGCCCCTTTGAACCACTCGATATGCAGGTCCTCTTTATTGAAGCTCCAGTCCAGAGTCTTGTCCCATTTCTTGAACCAACTGATGTACTGATCGGCTTGCTCAGACCAAAAACCTTCAGGGTCGCTGATTGAGCGTTGGTACATTTCCTGATATTGGGCAGCATTGATGTTGGCCTGTGCTGCAAAATCAGCCGGAACTGGGTAGACCTTATTTTCAGACATTGATTTCTCCTCAAGGGTGTTTTCATTCTTTACAGCCGGGTTGGGCCATTTTTTTGCTATTAAAGACATGTCCTATGGGCAAAGACATTGCGCAATCTCAAACGCGTTTAAACCTAAAAAAATCAGTTGACCGCTCCATTCTAATAACAGGTTTCTGATTTTGAAGAAAATAGCTTCGATGGTGATGGTCACCTACTGGGTGAATCACGCTACAGCGTGAATAGCACGCTTGTGGCGGCACATGGCGGCGTTGCAACTCCTTGGAATAGCGGTTTTAGGTTAAAAAATGCATCATTCTATTACCTTTCAATGCGTTATGAAACGATCCAGGCGGCATTGACTGGTGTTTGGAAACATATCGGCAGCCATCGCTAGAAACAGTTCAGCAGTGGCTAGGGCATCGCTTAACGCATTATGTGCCTTGTAGTTGGGCAGGTTATATTGTGGTCTTAAGTTGAATAAGCGGAGGTTACCTGCCTGGATAGTATGGTTGCGTCGTTCGAACAGGCGCCGCGCCAGAACCAAGGTATCAATGGTCGGAATGATGAAAGGTGCCCCATATAGTTTGCGACAGGCTGCATTGATAAAATTTTGTTCAATTGCAGCATAGTGTACCAGCATCACCTTTCCGGCAAGGCATTGTAGTAAGGTTGGTAATGCCTCCTCCAGCGGGATGCCTGAGGCTGCCTGATCATCGGTGATTTGATGGATTATGGCGGACTCCTCCGGGATATTATGATCGATCGATATCAGTTGATGACGAGAAGTGGCGAGTTTTACGATCATATGCCTGATCTCCACAAGCCCATAACTAAGAATTTTATCCTTTTTTGGATCAAGGCCAGTGGTTTCTAGATCAAGTGAAACAATGGTCAAGTCATTGCAATGCGTCTGCTTATTGGGTTGTGGAAGTGATAGAAAATCATGCAGTGCGCCGCTCTTCACCTTTTGCAGAGCTCGTTTGCGTTGCGTTTCTTTGGTGAGGATGAAATTCATGAATTGATCTAACATTTCACTACCTTACGTTAGCTATTAGCGGCCAACTACGGAATCTATGATTATCGAAATCGACCACCCTGGTAGCGGTTATCCAGGGTCTCCTGCATATCTTGAATAACTCGGAAAGCATCTTTGAGATGTTTGCGATCCAGTTCAGATAGTTCTCCAGGCGAGACGTAGTTATCCATCTTTATACCAAGGCGAAACTGCTCTGCCTGATGATTGCTGCGTATGCTGGCAATAAATTCCAGTGCGTCGATCAGGTTCTCTCCCATCTCCTGGCTTAGAATCGAGGTCTCGGCTGCCGCACGCAGGCGATTAGTTGTGTTGACCTGAGTTAGGCCCTTGGTAAGGGCAAAGACTCGTGCAATGTCGGTGATGGGTACGATGCCCCGGTGTTTGACATCAAAGGTGTCGTCATGTGCACCGTCGTGAATCAATACAAATGAGCGAAAAAAACCGAGAGGGGGTCGGTGCTGTAAGGCGTTTGCGGCCATAAACGCGGTGAAGATGCCATTTCCTCTGGTTTTATTCAAAATCTCAGACTGCAGTTCGTTAAACAGTTCACTCTCTCCATGAACCGGTCTGAGATCGAAAAAGATGCTTGAAAGCATCAAAGCCATTGGTTCGGGTTTATTGATCCAGGTATTGAAATATTTGCGCCAGACTTGCAGGGTTTGTCGCCATTTTGGGTTTGATGCCATGGCATTGCCAGGGCAATAGATATAGCCGCAAGCGTTTAAACCATCGCAAACCCGCTTGGCCAATTCCTCAAAGTAGGGGGCGTGCTCTGGTTTCATCTCATCTGAGATCAGTAGGGCATTGTCTTGGTCGGAGTGGGCTGTTTGCTCACGTCGTGCTTGGGAGCCACCACACATCCATACATAGGGGACAGGCGCTGGACCTATTTCAGCTTCAGCTATCTCAATTAAACGGATAGTGATGGAATCGGTGATGGATGAAATCGCATCTCCAGTATGTAGGGCTGTGGCACTTGAGGTTGCGAGTTGAAACTGGAGCTCAGGAAGTCGTTCGTTGATGGCTGCCAGTTCAGTCAGGGTTTCAGTCTTGCGAATATCCGCTGCCAAAAAGGCCGAATTGGTTGATTGATGGCGGGCAAGATCGGTTGCGGTCACCATGCCAACGACACGCTCACCATTCATAACGGGGAGATGGTGCACTTGCAGTTTTGTCATGATCATTAACGCCTGGATGATCAGGGTATTTTCCTGTACGGTTTCTAAATTGCTGGTCATGATTTCACTTGCCGGGCTATCTGGTGATACCCCTGCGGCCACACAGCGTTTACGCAGGTCTCGGTCGGTAATCATGCCAACTAACTTAGCGCCACTTGTTAGCATCATTGAAGAGATATTCTTTTCACTCATTACCATCGCTATTTCGCGTATCGTGCTATTGACCTCTGCGGTAATAGGCGTCTTTTTAATCAGGCTGGATATCTCCCCGGTCATTAGGGCTATGCTGTGGTCAGTATGGTCCTGTAGCGCTCTGATTGCCTGCTTGAGTCGGTCGCGCATCGATTCACTGAAATGGCGGTCGAAAGACTCCTCTGACTGGCGCAGGGTTTTGAGGTAGTCGCAGGACATGACATAGAGCAGAGTATCTTCAGTGACGAAACCCTGGCTGGCCCGGCTGAAGTTGATTAATTGACAGGGGGTGGTGTAGATCCCACCTTCGCCCAGTTTCTCCACCAGGTTATCATGCTCATCCAGCAGCTCAACAGCACCGCTACGAATAATATAGAGTTCGCTCTTTGTGACATCCTTGGGAGGAAAGAGGCTACCTCTGCGCAGATAACGAATCTCCAACTGTTTGGGAAGAAGATCGAGTTGTTCTTTTGGGAGTACATCAAAGGGGGGGCGTTCTGCCAGAAAATCACGTATCTCGACTAGTTCGATTTCCATGCCTTTGACCTTAAAAGTTTAAACCAAGATTCCTCAGTTAACTATGGATTTTAGGTTGAAATATATCTATTTTGCCTGATGATAGGTCAATACGTTGAGATACTTTATCACTGGAAAAATGGCCCCGCCAAGCGGGGCCAAAGCGACATACCTATCCTATTATTTTTTAATGCTCCGTTGCGACACCAGCACCTTTTGGTACACGGATATCCTCAACCAGATGCTGAATGTGATCTGGTGGGGGAGCTGTGACCTTGGAGACGATAATGGCTACTGCAAAGTTGACCACTGCGCCAACGGCACCAAAGGCATTCGGTGAAATGGTGAAGAACCAGTTGGCTGGCATGCCACCCATGAAGCTGGTACCTGGGATGAACATGATGCCTTTGTGCTGGAATACATACAGCATGGTCACACTGATACCTGCGATCATGCCCCAGATCGCACCCGCACGATTCATCTTCTTATAAAAGATGCCCATCATCAGTGCCGGAAAGATCGAACTGGCGGCCAGACCAAAGGCAATAGCCACAGTGCCAGCTGCAAAATCTGGTGGATGCAGACCAAAGTAACCCGCTATACCAATAGCGCCTATCATGGCGAGGCGACCCGCCATTAACTCACTTTTCTCTGAGATGTTGGGTGCGAACACGCCCTTCAGGAGATCATGAGATATGGACGAGGCGATAGCCAATAGCAGGCCGGCAGCGGTAGATAGCGCGGCAGCCAGACCACCAGCGACCACCAAGGCAATGACCCAATTGGGTAGATTGGCGATTTCTGGGTTGGCCAGCACCATAATGTCAGGGTCGGGACCAGATTTAGCATCCTTTTCTGTCTTGCCGAATGGGATATTCTCTAGCTCATTGCCTTTCCAGCCCCAAGCTTCAGCCTTGGCGGCCATCTCCTCATTCTTGTCATTGTAGTACTGGATGCGACCGTCACCATTCTTATCGTTATGGCGTAATAGGCCGGTCGTTTCCCACTTTTTAAACCATTCAGGACGTTCACTGTAAGCCACGTTGCCTGAAGGGGTGCCCACTTCGCCAATCTGGATGGTATTCATCAGGTTCAGACGTGCCATGGAGCCAACGGCGGGTGCGGTGGTGTAGAGTATCGAGATAAAGACCAACGCCCAGCCAGCGGAGGCGCGGGCATCTTTTACCTTGGGTACGGTGAAGAAACGAATAATAACGTGAGGCAGGCCAGCGGTACCGATCATGAGAGAGAGGGTATAGACAAACATATTCAGTTTGCTGCCCATCACTTGGGTTGTGTACTGCTTAAAGCCAAGGTCGGTTACCACCTGGTCCAGTCTGTCCAGCATAAAGGTTCCTGAGCCGTCTGCCATGCTGCTGCCAATACCCAGTTGAGGGATAGGGTTGCCGGTGAGGTTTAAGGAGATGAAGACGGCAGGCACAGTGTAAGCAAAGATTAATACACAGTACTGTGCGATCTGGGTGTAGGTGATGCCCTTCATGCCGCCCATAACCGCATAGATGAAGACGATGCCCATGCCAATATAGAGGCCGGTATTGTAGTCTATCTCGAGGAATCGGGAGAAGGCCACACCAATGCCCTTCATTTGGCCGATGACATAGGTCACAGAGGCTAGGATAAGGCAGATAACCGCCACGATCCTTGCTGTACGTGAGTAGTAACGGTCACCAATGAACTCCGGTACGGTGAACTTGCCGAATTTACGCAGATAGGGCGCTAGCAGCAGTGCCAGAAGCACATAACCACCGGTCCAACCCATTAGGAATACGGAAGCTCCATAGCCCTTAAAGGCGATTAAGCCAGCCATTGAAATAAAAGATGCAGCGGACATCCAGTCAGCCGCTGTCGCCATACCATTTGCAACCGGGTGGATGCCACGACCAGCAGCGTAGAACTCGCCAGTGGTTGCAGCACGCGCCCAGAAGGCGATGCCGATGTAGAGGGTAAAAGTAAGGCCCACTACAACATAGGTTAATGTTTGCAGATCCATGAATCAGTTACCCCCGTTAATCCTCTTGGACGTCAAACTCGACATCCAGAGCATTCATGCGTTTTGTGTAAACATAGATCAGCACCAGAAAAGTGTAGATAGAGCCATTCTGAGCAAACCAGAATCCTAGCCCAACGCCACCGATCTTAATGGTGTTGAGTGGCTCTACTAAAATGATGCCAAAAAGAAACGAGCAGACAAACCAGATCACCAGCAATATGCTCACCAGGCGAATATTGGCTTTCCAATACTGTTCAGCAGTTTTGTTCATATCATGATCACTCCGCCGTAAATAGGTTTTTATCACTTAATGTGTCTGCCGCTGTTGTAACATCCTGTCCATGAGTTGTGCGCTCATTCAGACAGGCAGACCCCCGATAGTGTTACCACGCAAAAATTGGTTACACAGTGCACTATTTTGTTGCAACGGTGTTTATAAAGTCAAGTAAAACAAGAAGTTACGCGTTGCTTCATTATGTTGCATGGCAGCATGAGTGTTACTTTATGTAGCATTAGAAGGGTGGAGCGTTACCAAAGGAATCGAAATTTGTTTCCATTAGTAAGAAATGATTATTTTCGTATGTAATTTACGCTGTTTATTTTGAGCATCCAGCCTCCGCCTGATAGGCCACGCTATTAGGGAATCTCTCTCGGAATTCTTTGGTTATGGTGGCATGGAGTCCCAATCTGATTTTTTTAGGTTAAAAGCATAAAAGACTATTTTAATACCTATTTAGCAGCGGATACGGCGGGTTCAGCAGAGGATCTGGATGAGCAGATTAGAATGGTGGTGGCTGTTCTGATGGTTGAGATTGCAGAAGCAGAGTGGTTACTCATTATCACTTCTAACGCTCTTCTCTTGCATATAAGTCTGTTCGATATTGAAACATAGATTCACGGTAATAACCGAGATGATCCCCATAATCAATGCCACGGCAAAGTCATAGCCACGTAGTAGATGAGCAAAAAATACTAATCCTAAAATCATTATGCTAAGACCAGCAAGCAAGACAACCAAAGCTAGTGGACTATGAAATAGGATATATTTTTTCACCATCTTTTTTCCCTTGCTGGTTTGGGGCGTAGTCGAGGCAAATTCCTTCAAATCTTGCATCAATACTGACTATCTGGCAACTAAAACATGAATATTAGCTCATCTGATTTCAAAGCCGGGAGCCTTATGCAGAGGAATCATTAGGCTCATCCTCCTCTCTTATCATCTGATGATGAGGACTGAAATCTGACGCCATGCGCTTATCAATCAAGTATCGAATTCTCTTTTCCAAGGTAGTGTCAAGTTCGTCATGCAGGACCTGTTCGATGTGTTGAGTGGCTTCGCTGATCGCTTGGTTAAGTACACTGGATAGTATTAATCGCAGATCATCTTTCAATTGCTTGGCAAGGTCATCGCGTAAAGCAAGCAGTACCTCCTCATATTCGGGTATACCACTCTCTTCATCAGGCTCTTCACTGTCCACAAAAATCAAAGATTCAGACTCAAATTCTTCCGTTGTAACCACATCTTCGAGGAGTGGTATTTCCGTGTCTTGGCTCAATTTCTGGTCGTGGGCTTTCATCTATCGAATGTCATGTTTATTGAGTGGATAGCCACGGTCGCGATAAAAACGGAAACGTTTCCGACCAGCAGTAACGACTGGGACTTCTTGGTCGATAATTTCTGCAATACGTTCAAAGCGGCTAAAGAAGTTTGGAACTTCTTGATTAAGGTTGATCAGTACATCTTTTTCGTCATTAGCTTCCGTCTGATGAGTTATGATGACGGGTGTCATAGCAGGGTCGCATTGATTGGCAACGCCATGAGGTATGAAACTACCCTGGCGAAATGTCCAAAGCAAGCGATCCAGATGTCTTGTCTCCTCTTCGGAGCCTGTGTGAATGAGAATTCTACGCCCTTGATGGTAGATCTTTTCACTCAGGCGGCAAGCCAGAGTATAGCGGTTGCCGCCTGTACCTTCAGCAAGTACGTAAAAATCGACCTGGGTCATTGACCACATCGCTCCATTAGAAAATGGATTAACATGGGAACCGGGCGTCCAGTTGCTCCCTTGGCTGAGCCAGATTGCCAGGCAGTACCCGCGATATCCAAATGGGCCCATTTGAATTTTTTTGTGTAGCGAGAGAGAAAGCAGGCAGCGGTAATGGTTCCTGCGCCTTTACCACCGATGTTGGCCATATCGGCAAAATTACTGTTGAGCTGCTCCTGATAGTCGTCCCACAGAGGCAGTTGCCAGGCGCGGTCTCCTGTGCGGGTGCCTGCTTTCAGCAGTTCGTCGGCCAAGGTTTCGTTATTTGCCATCAGCCCCGAGGCTTCATTGCCCAGAGCAACGATACAAGCGCCGGTTAGGGTGGCAATGTCGATGACCGCCGCTGGATTAAAGCGTTCTGAGTAGGTCAAAGCATCGCAGAGTATCAGCCTTCCTTCGGCATCGGTATTGAGTATTTCTATTGTCTGACCTGACATGCTGGTAACCACATCGCCTGGTTTGTTGGCATTGCCGTCTGGTAGATTTTCGGAACTTGGTACTACCCCAATCAGGTTAATCGGAAGCTGCATCTCCAGGCAGGCCTGCATTGTGCCGAATACAGATGCACCACCACACATATCATATTTCATCTCATCCATTGCCGGGCCTGGTTTGAGTGAGATACCACCCGCATCAAAGGTTAGCCCTTTGCCCACCAATACCACCGGCTTGGCACCGGGTTTGCCTCCCTGGTAGTCCATTATGATCAATTTGGCTGGCTGGCGGCTACCCCGTGATACCGACAGCAGTGCCCCCATGCCCAGTTTTTGCATCTGCTTTTCATCCAGCACCTGAACCTTGAGCGTATCTTGATTGCGTGCTAATTTGCGTGCCTGATCGGCTAGGTAGGTTGGAGTGCAGATATTGCCTGGTAGGTTGCCCAGGTCCTTGGTGAACTTGACTCCATTAGCAATGGCTTTACCCTGGATAAGGCTTTTCTTAGCCGATTTGAGGTGGCGTTTGTCATGTAATAGCAAGCCCAGTCGTTTCAGGGGACGAGAACTCTTTTTTACTTCGCTTTTTGTTTCGGTAAATTGATAAAGACTCTCTTCGGCATGGGTCACGGTGTCACGGACCATATCGGCTATTGATGCGATGTCGCTGATTTCAAGGTCACATAAACCCCACAAAGCATCTATGGCATGACCTTTATCGAGGCTATTAATGGCTGATGTGAGGGCCTTGATATAGCCTTTTCGGTTCAGATCCTTCTGCTTACCCAACCCTATCAGCATCACTCGCCCTGCCTGAATACCGGGTACATCATAGAGCATCAATTGTTGGCCGCTTTCTCCGGTCATATCACCACGCTTGAGGATGCTCTGTAAATAACCCTTGCTTGCCTTGTTGGCTTGCTGTGCCAAGGGCGAAAGTTGACTCCGAGAGAACACGCCCAAGACTAAGCAGTCGGTGCGTTGCTTGGCGGGATCGCCATGTTTAATGCTGTATTCCATGAATATCGCTGGCCTCTCAATAAATGGTATTGTACATAGATTCCGCAGTTGACCGCTAATATCTGCCGTAAGGTAATGAAATGCGGGATTAAATAATGAATTCTATCCTTACCTATTGGATGAATCCATTAGCGCTACAAGCATTTGTAAAAATCATGTTCAACTGCGCGAATGAATAGTGTCTCATATTATTAACCAATTTAAGAGACCATTAATACGTCTCCTTATAAGCGATTAGGTATTATCACCGGCCTATAGGCTTACTGACTCATCAGATCATAAGTATTACCACACTCAGCCGACGTGTCTTGGCACACGGCAAGGCATCACACGCCTACAGCAAGTTTTATATCGCATCAGCTATTCAAAATGGCCCATTTCAGATAGCATATTGAAAAGCGACCTAGATTCCTCTGTTGACTGTGGAAGGTGAACTGAATAATGGCAAGGAAAATATGAATAATATTAGGGATAAAGTTGAGGGGTATTTCAGAAGTCTGGGGCTTGGTGTTTATCAATACCGATACCTTTCGTTGGCATTTGTGGTGGCGTTGACTGGTTTTTTATTATTGCAACTTGCAAATCTCACCGTTGACACCTCAAATGATGCCTTTTATCGTGAAGATGACCCCATCCGAGTTGAATACAATGAGTTCAGAAGACAATTTGGTAAAGATGACCATATCATTATTGGCTTAGAGTCGGCTGAAATATTTAGTTCTTCATTTTTACAGACCTTAGAACAGATACAGGCTGAAATAGATGACAAAGTTCCTTATTTGAATAAGGTAACTAGCTTATTGAATGTTCGCTATACCTATGGTCTGGACGATGAGCTCATTGTAGAAGACTTCATTGAATCAATCCCGCAATCTACAAATGAGCTTATGGCTTTAAAACAAAAAGCCATAAAAAATCCATATTATCAGAATTATTTATTATCGAAGGATGGTCGGTTTACTTTTATTGATATCGAGCCAGTGGCGATTAAGGCTGCGAGCAGTGCCGATAAAGAACAGATAGTCAATGCAAAATTTGTTAGTACCGCTGAATATGGAGAAATGCTTGATGCACTACAACCGATTTTGGAAAAATATCGTTCATCAAATCTAAAAATCTATGCGGCAGGATTTCCTGTTATCAGTGACAGTTTAACGAAAGCAATTGAGCAAACAATGGCAGAACTAATGCCTATATCTATGTTAGTTAACATGGTTTTTTTACTCGTGTTATTCCGTCGCTTAAGCGGTGTTATTTACCCTTCCATTGTTGTGCTGTTATCCATGGCTTCAACTGTGGGTGCCATGGCGTGGCTTTCAATATCGCTGGATCTGGTTACGTCAATTTTACCGTCTTTGTTAATTGTCGTAAGCGTGGCCGATTCTGTACATTTGCTTTCTGGATTTTATCAAGAGTATGATAATAACGGCGGTGATAAAAAAGCGGCCATTGCCCACTCTATGGGGCAGAATAGCCTTGCTATTCTGATGACAAGTCTAACAACCGCTGTTGGTTTTGCCTCTTTTATACTGGCTGATATGGCGCCAGTTGCCCACCTTGGTGTGGTTGCACCTATTGGCATTGCATTAGCTTTTATTTATACCGTTTTATTATTGCCAGCATTGATCGCTATTTTTCCAGTACGTAAGAAAAATGTTAGCTCTAAAGCTACAGGATATACCAATAAAATTCTAGACTGGATTGCAGATGTAAGTTGCTCAAGTTACAAAAGCATTCTATTCGGCAGTTTTGTATTACTGCTTATTGGGATCTTAGGCGCTTCACAGCTGAGACTCTCGCATAATGCGTTAAAGTGGTTTCCTCAGGATAGTCAAGTGCGGGTCGATACCACCATGATCGATACTGCAATAGGTGGTTCAATACCTATTGAAGTAACCATTGATACCGGTAAAAAACTGGGGTTGTATAATCCTGATTTGGTAAGCCGTTTAGCCGTTTCTGCTGAAACTGTTAAAGGCATGAGCTCTGGTAGCGTGGGCATTGCTGATATCATCAGTTTACATACCATACTTAAAGAAGTGAATAAGGCCTTACATGCAAATAATGACGCCGATTATACGATCCCTGATAGTCGTGAATTAATCGCACAGGAGTTATTGCTGTTTGAAATAAGTGGGGCCGATGATTTGTATAAGTTGGTAGATAGTGATTACTCAAAAGTTCGTTTTACTATTATCATTCCTTTTACTGATGCGATACAGATCAAGCCGGTATTGGAAAAAATTAAAACGCATTTCGTTTTAACTTATCCTGATGCAACTATTTCGATTACAGGGATAGCTCCGATGTTGGTCGAAACGATGTATGATGTATTAACAAGCATGCTTAAAAGTTATAGTATTGCGTTACTTGCAATTACCTTTCTAATGATTGCGCTATTAGGTAAATTGAAAATTGGTATCATCAGTATGGTGCCAAATATATTGCCGATAATCTTAGTCATGGGAGTAATGGGATGGATGGGATTACCATTCGATTTCTCGAATATGCTGGTTGGCAGTATTGCTATTGGTTTGGTCGTAGATGACACAATACATTTTTTACATAACTTAAGGCGTCATTATGATCGTACTGGAGATATTGATGTGGCTGTCAGAGCCACCTTGCATTCTACTGGTCGAGCAATCTTTATCACCAGTATGGTTTTAGCCTCTGGTATGGTGGTTGCGATGACGGCATATTTAAGTTCCACGGCAAACTTTGGGATCATTATTGCAATAGTAATTGTAGTAGCTTTACTAGCAGACTATTTCTTAGTACCAGCCCTGATGTACGCCCTTTTTAAAAAGTCTTCCAGTCAGTCTTCTAATGGAGCGGTCAATAGCCTTTAGGTTCAACCTAAAAAATCAGTTGACCGCTCCATCTCAGAAAGCGGCAGGCATTCGCATGACACATTTCATGATAGTGATGTAAGCTGCGCTTACGCTATTTTATATCCCCCTCATCCTGGCCCTCTCCCGCAAGGGGAGAGGGGATGAGGGGTTCGAACCCTGGCGTGAACAAGCCTTTGGGTGCCACACAGTAAGCTGATGTTTACGATGTGCTCGAAAAGTAGACTCCCTCTCCCCTTGGAGAGTGTCGCAAAAGTCATAGGGTGGGGCTCTGTCCCACCATTAAGGAATGAAATGTAGGATGTGGTGAGGTACGAACCGCATCATGGATGTTCGTGAGCCACCGCACTATTGATGCGGTTCGCACCGCTCACCGCATCCTACGCAAT
>JARRQF010000094.1:0-17228 GCA_037382065.1 Candidatus Thiodiazotropha sp.
CCATTGGGTGAACCCATTGACGCGACAAACATTTGTAAAAACCCCCTATTCGACTGCGGATTTCAGGTTCAAAGGTACGCAAAGTAATGCCTAACCAACATAACAGATTCACCCAGTTTCTCACGATAATCCTGCTACTAACCAGTTTTGCACTGGAAGCCGCAGAGGTTAAAGAGCTTGACTACATTGTGGCCCTCGTCAATGACGATGTCATCACCAAAAGCGAACTCGATAGCAAGACTCAGGAGATGCTCACTCAGTTAACGCAAAAACAAACCAACTTACCCTCCATGCGTATCCTGCAAGAGCAGATCCTGGAACGTATGATCAGCAAACGCCTACAACTTCAGGCAGCCAAACGACTTGGCCTGAGTGTAGACGATGCCACCGTCACCAAAGCCATCACCAATATTGCCGAAGCAAACCATATCTCCCTACTACAACTAAGGGAGACCCTGGAAGCTGATGGCATCAGTTTTCCTTTGTTTCGTGAGCAGTTACGCGATGATATCCTAATCAACCAACTAAAACAGAAAGAGGTCATCAATCGAATTGCCATCACCGAGCAAGATGTGCAAAACTTTCTCGCCCGTGAGTTAGGAACAAGCCGACAACGCTCTGCTGTACATCTCTTGCATATTCTTATCGCCACCCCAGAGGGGGCCTCTCCTAAGGATGTACAGAAGGCCAAAAAACAGGCCCGCGACATCTCCAAGCAGCTCAAACAGGGTGCCGATTTTACCGAACTTGCCATCTCAGTTTCTGATGGACGGCAGGCCTTGGAAGGTGGTGACTTGGGATGGATTGAAACCTCTCGTATTCCAAGCTTATTCACCAGAGTGGTTGATAAGATGGAACCAGGCGATATCAGTGAGCCGATTCGCAACGCCTCTGGATTCCATATTGTGAAGCTGGCGGAGGTAAAAGGCGGCAATAAACTGATGATCAAACAGACCCATGCCCGGCATATCCTGATCAATACCAATGAGATTGTTTCTGACGATGAGGCGCGCCAACGATTGGAGACACTTCGTGACCGTATCCTCAATGGGGATTCATTTGAAACCCTGGCGCGCTCCCACTCCGATGATAAAGCCTCTGCCATTAAAGGTGGCGACCTGGGCTGGACCAGTCCAGGAAACCTTGTCCCTGAATTTGAAGAGCAGATGAACGCACTGGAGCTCAATAAGATCAGTAAGCCCTTTAAAACCCAGTTTGGCTGGCACATCGTACAGCCCCTGGAGCGGCGTGAACACGATAACACGGAAGAGATATTAAAAAACAAGGCACGCGAAGAGATTCAAAAGCAAAAATCGGAAGAGGCCATCGAACTTTGGCTACGCCAACTGCGCGACGAAGCCTATGTTGAAATACTTCTTGAAGAGGAAGAGACCCCTTGACCTCACGTCTTGCAATAACCCCGGGTGAACCTGCTGGTATTGGCCCTGACCTTTGCATCATGCTAGCTCAACGAGCCCACCCTGATACCGAAATCATTGCCATTGCCGATCCCGCCTTATTACAGCAACGCGCTAAGCAGTTGGGGCTGAAGTTAGCCCTGCTGCCATTCGATGAGAATCTGCCACCCACCCTTCGACCACCAGGTCAACTAAGCGTTCTGCCAGTACAACTGCAGGGCGAGGTGAGCTGTGGCAAGCTTAACCCTGCCAATGCGGGCTATGTATTAGAAACCCTGCGCATCGCAACTCATGGTTGCTTAGAAGGACGTTTCGACGCCATAGTAACCGGCCCGGTACACAAGGGCGTGATCAATGAGTCTGGACTACCCTTTACCGGCCATACAGAGTATCTATCCCACCTTTGTCATGACGCCCACCCGGTAATGATGCTAGCCACCCCCGAACTGCGGGTGGCACTGGTTACCACACACCTTCCACTCCGCGAGGTCAGTCAGGCCATTACCAAGCAGCGTCTACATCAAGTGGCAAGCATACTGCATAATGACTTACAGCAGCGATTTGGTTTAACACGACCACGTATCATGGTCTGTGGACTCAACCCTCATGCAGGGGAACAAGGCCACCTAGGCCGGGAAGAGATCGACATTATCGAACCAGTATTAGCTGAACTAAACAGCCAGGGCATGCAACTGATCGGTCCCCTGCCAGCCGACACCCTATTCACACCAATACACCTGCAACAAGCCGATGCCGTACTTGCCATGTATCACGATCAGGGGCTACCCGTACTGAAACATCTCGGATTCAGCAAAGCGGTCAATGTCACCCTGGGTTTGCCAATCATTCGCACATCGGTCGACCATGGCACGGCACTTCCATTGGCAGGAACCGGTCAGGTAGAACTTGGAAGTTTGATCTATGCCGTTAAGGTTGCACAGGACATGGTCAGAAGCCGAGTTGATTCAGCGATAAGTTAATCATGCCCAAGTTAAACGGCATGAAAAGTGCGCTTGTGGTAGTGCACACTTCACGCTGCCCAACTGATCTTTTTAGGTTAAACCGATAGGTCACTCATTTTGAAGCCGCGATAAAGTCCGTGATTGCGTAGGATGCGGTGAGCGGTGCGAACCGCATCAATCGTGCGGTGGCTCACGAACATCTATGATGCGGTTCGTACCTCACCACATCCTACATTTCATCCCTTAATGGTGGGACAGAACCCCACCTTATGACTTTTGCAACACCCTCTAAGGGGTGAGGGAGTGTACTTTTCAAACGCATTGTAAACATCAGCTTACGGTGTGGCACCCAAGGGCTTGTTCACGCCAGGGTTCAAACCCCGCATCATGATTTTCGATCATGTCCCAATATTTGAGTGACCGATCGGTTTAACCTAAAAAAATCAGCGGATTCTAGAATCATACAACGCCAGTTAGAAAACCCACACCGGCCAATGCAATAGCACTGCCACCAACTTGCACAGTAACTTTTCCGGCAGGCCAGCGCACCATCAGACCTAAGGCGATGCCGGATAAGTGGATCAATCCAGTCGCAATAATAAAACCGGCACTATAGGTAAGAGGATTCGCGGCATTTGGCAACTCAGTGCCGTGTGCATGACCATGAAATATGGCAAATATGCCAACAATGACAGCGGCAACCCAGATGGGCGGACGAATAGCAAAAGCAACCATGGCGCCCAGCACAACCGCCGACACCCCTATTCCAGTTTCAATGGCCGGAAGGGGCACACCAATAACGCCCAGCGCACCACCAAACGCCATCACCAAAGGAAAAACAATCGGAAGCATCCATATCGATGGAGAGCCAAGAAATGCCCCCCATAGACCCACTGCTAGCATCGCAACCACATGATCCAAGCCAAGTGTAGGATGAAGGAAACCGCTGATAAATCCCCCCATCAGCCCAACACCCTGATGAGCATCAGCAACACTGACATACAGCAACAACACCATACTGATGATAAATGAATGAATTTTTTCCATTACTATTCCTCTATAAAATTTTACTGGTGATTGAACCTCTAAATATCCATTGACTACTCCAGTCTAATAGCAGGCTCCTGAATTTGAGGAAAATGGCTTCGATCATCATGGTCACCTATTGGTTGAATCATGCTACAGTGTGAATTGTACGTACTCCAATTGATCTTTTTAGGTTGAAAAGCAGCCGATCCCAAATATTTAAGCTTAGCCTGACACTTTAAAAAATCCAGGCTGAGCCATTGTCATTTCTTCCACCACCCGGTTTTTAACCTAAAAAGATCAGTTGGACAGCGTGAAGAGTGCGCTTGTGGTGGTGCAGGGCAAGACGCAACGACGCACAATAGCCGGCTATTCCAAGGAGTTGCAACGCCGCCATGTGCCGCCACAAGCGTGCTATTCACGTTGTAGCGTGATTCACCCAGTAGGTGACCATAACCATCGAAGCTATTTTCTTTAAAATCAGAAACTTGCTATTAGAATGGAGCGGCCAACTGATTTTTTTAGGTTTAATAACACGCTGCTTTAAAATCACGGCATATAAAGACGACAATAATGCCTTCGGCCAGCTCCACAAGAGCCAGATGACCAACTGACCGAGGTCTGCCCAACCGGTCAATGCTGTTCGGTTCCTCATGGTTTTATTAGAGGAAACCAAACTGCGCATGGCCCTGATCGACAACCCTAGCCCCAATTACAGCGAGTTCTCCCTTTATTGCCTGCGTCATCAGTATAGGTAATACAACTCACTCCCATGTGACATCTCCACTCCGTTCAACCATAATGCCCTCCCAATAACAGCCATTATTTCCATGTTTATTCTGTAAAGGAGCCAACCTGAATCATGAGACCATCTGGACGCCAACCCAACGAACTGCGCCCCATTCAAATTACCCGAAACTATACCAAGCACGCGGAGGGGTCTGTACTGGTCTGTTTTGGCGATACCCAGGTGATCTGTACTGCCAGCGTAGAAGAGCGTATTCCACGTTTTCTCAAAGGCACTGGGCAGGGCTGGCTAACCGCCGAATATGGCATGCTGCCCAGATCGACGACTGAACGCATGGACCGCGAGGCATCCCGGGGCAAACAGAGTGGACGCACTCTGGAAATTCAACGTCTTATCGGGCGCTCATTGCGCGCCGCAGTCGATTTAAATGCGCTCGGCGAGCGTACCATTAAATTCGATTGTGATGTCATCCAAGCGGATGGCGGCACTCGCACAGCATCCATTACCGGCGCCTGTGTCGCTTTGGTCGATGCTATTGAGTGTGTTCGAGAGGAGGGCCTGCTTAAGGAGAGCCCTTTGGTAAACATGGTCGCTTCTGTTTCAGTCGGGATATATAACGGAACACCAGTGCTAGATCTCGACTATGCCGAAGACTCAAACGCTGAAACCGATATGAATGTGGTAATGAACGATCAGCAGGGTTTTATCGAAGTGCAGGGCACAGCAGAGGGACAGGCCTATAACCGTGATGAGTTAAACGCAATGCTTGATCTGGCCCTCCAGGGCATCGCCCAGATCAGCGAGATCCAACAGCAAGCATTATCTTAGGAGATAGGTGAAGAAATGACAGGATATCACAAGGGTGAGCGGGTAGTACTGGCTAGCAATAATGCCGGGAAAGTACGTGAAATCAACCAATTACTGGCCAGCGAGCAGATCATGGTCGCACCACAAAAAGATTTTAATATCCCGGATGCCATCGAAGATGGCCTCAGCTTTGTCGAGAATGCCATCAAGAAAGCCCGTCATGCATCCAGCTTGAGTGGCTTGCCTGCCATTGCTGATGACTCAGGTATTGAGGTTGATGCCCTGAATGGTGCACCCGGCATCCATTCCGCCCGTTTTTCAGGAGAGAATGCTTCTGATGAAGATAACCTGAAAATGCTCCTTGAACGTTTGGCGGATGTGCCGAAAGAGCAGCGCACCGCCCGCTTTCAATGCCTCATGGTCTATATGCGCCACTCCGAGGATCCGACACCGCTAATCTGCCAGGGAACCTGGGAGGGACGTATTTTATTTGAGCCGCAGGGTGAGAATGGTTTTGGCTATGACCCGATATTCTATGTACCAACCCATAAATGCAGCTCGGCGCAACTCGACCCAGAAACAAAAAACAGTCTCAGCCATAGAGGTCAGGCACTGAAGAAGCTGCTCCAGGCACTGTCTTGAGCTATCGCAGCATATTCCAGATAGTGTTCTGAACTCGAAAAATTAGCCAATAAGTTAGTGCGGAGTATGTTCTTCCTTTATTTGAGACTTTAATTTATTGCCTTTTATTAATGTATTTCCTGCTAGGACGAACCCTAAACCTGTATCACCACAAACTCACCCTCTAGTGTAGTGCTTCATACCAATTGTCGATATTTTTTACAAAATATGATACCTGTCACATTTTTAAAAAATGAAAGACAGCCAAGAACTAAAGAAAAAACTCCCATATCCATAATCCTAAAAAAATCAGTTGACCGCTCCATTCTAATAACAGGTTTCTGATTTTAAAGAAAATAGCTTCGATGGTTATGGTCACCTATTGGGTGAATCACGCTACAGCGTGCATGGATGTGCAGGAGCGACCCTTGCCCTGTATCACCACAAACTCACCCTCTAGTGTGGTGCTTCATACCAATTGTCGATATTTTTTACAAAATGTGATGCCTGTCACATTTTAATAATCCCGCTATAATTATAACTCTTTGATATTTATAAGAATAATAAACACCGGCATATATTATGCTTATTATATATCACTGCTCAAATGTACTAAGTCAACTAAATAGCACTTTAAAATGCTAAGGAATCACCCATGAAAATCTCGATAAGTTTCCTATCTGGGCTTTTACTGCTTCTACCTGTAGCCTCTTTTGCCAATATCATAACCACGACTGGCAGCATTACCGCTTTTGGAGAGGGCTCTGTCTCTTACACGCTATTTGATCAAAATCAAGCTGGCAGAACTCGGATATCGGTCAAGTCGAGGGATTTCGACACCCACATTTTTCTTTTTGAAAATGATGGCATGCTTGATGCTTCAGACTACGTAACCCGCAATGATGATGGCGGACGTGGATTGAACTCTTTGATTAATATTGTTTTGAATTCAGGAAGCTATATACTTGCGACGTCTGATTACCGTCTAAGTCTAAACGAGGCCGTATCGGGCTACAATCGCAATGATTATTTTGGCGATTACAGAGTCAGAATTAACTCTAGATCCAATGTCAGCTTCAGCTCAGTTCCAGAACCCGCAACACTCTCCTTGCTTGGCCTCGGCTTATTAGGCATAAGGCTGTCTCAACGCTTGGGGAAGCGTTAAGGAACCTCTGTTGAATAAACCAGCCTCATACAATAAATAATAAAATACTCAAACCCCGCAATCATAATGCGGGGTTTGAGTATCAGGGTAATCGCACTACGTTGATCTTATGGGACTAATCCAGATATTCACTCAATCTCAGAAAGCGGCAGGCATTCGCATAACACATTTCATGATAGTAATGTAGGCTGCACTTGCGCTATTTTATTTTCCCCTCACCCTTTCTAGTGTTCGGCTGCTAAGGTCGGTCTCTGAATAAATGATGATAAAAAAAGAACTATGCAGCCTGCCATAATGCCTGGCAAACCTTCATAGACAGCACCAGACCACCCCATATATCGCCAGATCAGAGCAACTAACAATCCAATAATGACAGCACAAATACTGAGCGCCTGACTCGGCCGCATACCAATACATAAAGCGATCAGTAAGGGTGCGAAGGCGCTGGCCAACCCAGACCAGGCAAGAATAACGACAGTAAAAACGCTTTCGTTATTCATCAACGCCAGCATCAGTGCACAGCCAGCAATCAGCACGGTGGCTGACTTGATCAGCAGCGTGCGTTCTATTTGGCTGGGTAGTAAATCATGGGTGATGGCGGCGGAACAGCTAAGAACTAAGGAGTCCGCAGTTGACATGGTGGCCGCAAAAATCCCCGCGAGGATCAAGCCCACAAGTACAGGGGGCAACAGCTCCAAAGCCATTGTCGGCAACGCTAGCTCGGCATCAAAGCTGGCACTATCTGGAAGATAAATACGCGATAGCAAGCCGACAGCTGTAGCAAAACTATAAAACATCAGGAACCAGAGGTAATACCATACTCTTGCCTGACGCATTTGAGTGTAGTCTTCAAGTGCCATAAAACGGACCATAATGTGCGGCTGGCCAATGACCGATATGCCGGCAAACAACCAACTGAGGGCAAATAGCACCCCCCCTGCCAACCCCGGTAGCGCCAGATCTTTGGGAAACCAATCGAGGAAGCCATCAACCGCCTGCATGCTAATGATTGCCTGGTCAATACCCCCGAAAGATTGCACTGTGACCACTAGTAATAGGGCCATAGCTACGATCATCACAATAGATTGGGCAGCATCGGTCCAGATGGAAGCACGAATGCCGCCAGCAAAGCAGTAAAGCGTAACCAATACAGAGCCCATCACTGCACCCGCCCAAGTCGGCCAGCCAAAGAGTACATGCAGCGCTTTGCCTCCGGCTACGAGTTGCGCACTGGCGTAGGCCAGTAGAAAGACCAGTGAGATCAAACCAATTAGCCGCTGCAACACACTATTATCTGCACCATACCACCGGCTAAGCACACCGGCATAACTCACCTCACCACTTCCTTCAGTGGCGACCCTGAGTCGAGAGTGGACAAATAAAGAAGCAAGAAAGTCCCCTGCAATCCAGCCTATCATCAGCCAGATGGAAGCAAGGCCTGTAGCATAGGTATAGCCAATCACCCCGATAAACATATAGCCACTATTATTAGTGGCTACCGCTGACAGACCAACCAGCCAAGGCTTAATACTACTGTCGGCAAGATAGTAATCGTGGCGCGTTCCTCTACTTTTCCACGCCGATGACACACCAATTAAGGTAAATAGTATTAGAAAACCAATAAAGGAAAGGCTCATACACCTCTCCATTTGGCATGGAAAACCATGCTTCGGTTGGCTTGCGCAGCATTAGATAGAGACCTAATAGTCACAATATTTTCCTTATTATAAATTTTGATTAGTATAACCAGCATTCAGGGCTGCAGAAAAATCAATCATCCAATAATGCGTAGGATAATGGTCTGATTAATACTTCACAGCTTGGAGCCTGGCTTCTTGTTTGCTCAACTCTTTGTCTCTCTCAAGTATCGGGAATGCTTAAGAATGTTACAAAACAGGGCACCCTGTTCAATCGCATCATCAAGAGCAATATGTGTATGAGGTAAATTATCAAACCAGTTCTTGGGCATTTTACGTTTGGCTGTTTCTCTGAAATCTGTTTTTAAGACAGCCATGGCATAGCTTTTTATATCTAGTGCGGAATGTGAAAAAGGACTGTTACCTGTGAACTTGATTAAGTACCAGTAAACGAACATGAAGTCATAAGCGGCCGGATAACCAACAAAGACCGGTTTACCTGGTAATTCCTTTAGCCACTGACTGTAAGCCTTCATGGCCAGCTCTGGAGACTGGCAGCTCTCCCGGCAAACTGTCCATGCTTCAGGATTTTTATCCCACCAGGCTTTAGTCTCAGGGTGCATGACTGAATCGGGTAGCGTATCCAGGTTAGCAGAAAACGTATCAAGTAATTCTTTGTCTGCAGTATAGGCCGCCGATGCAAAACTCAACATCGAATGAGGACCAGGTATGGGGCCGTTAGCTTCAATATCTGTACTCACATAGATCTCTGGTTTTGCCATTCTATCTTCCTTCTTTGCCAGAGTTGACCATATGCCTGATAAATCAAACACTCATCGTAGACCTGGCCAGTCCAGCGTAGCGTGTCACACTTTTACCGTACGATGAACCAAATTATTCATCAGAATGGTTTTCGTATCAAATCGAAGCTATTTTCTTCAAAATCAGAAACCTGCTATTTAGAACGGAACGATGAGAAGTGTGGATCATAATAGTATTCTTCTATGTTTAATATTGTTCTTCTTAAGTTAACGCGATAAGGTATTTGGTGGACTTAGCCACTCCGAGTTGACTTGCTTGTTAGCAATTTTTAGAGATTAAGAAATGAGCGAATACCACAAGATACAAACAGTTTTTAAGCGTGATCCAAAAACAAAGCATAAGACCCTGCTGGAGGGTGATTACTCTCTGCCTGAGTTTGAATACTTGGCCAAAAATAGGTGGGTATTTACTGAGAAGGTGGATGGCACCAATATCAGGGTCTACTTTCGTGAAGGTAAGGTAACATTCGGCGGCAGGACTGACAGCGCTCAGATACCAGCAACACTGATGGAACGATTAAACGAGCGGTTTTTACCGCAAACAGAGCGTATTGCTGAGGTGTTTAAGGGTGCCGAAGTATGTCTGTACGGTGAAGGTTACGGCGCAAAGATCCAAAAAGGTGGCGCTAACTACCGGCCAGACCAGGATTTCGTACTGTTCGATGTGATGGTTGGCGACTGGTGGTTACAGCGACCAGATGTTGAAGATGTAGCTGGAAAGTTGGGGCTGGATATCGTGCCTGTGGTTGGCGAAGGCACGTTATTGGAAATGGTGGAACATGCAAAATCGGGCATTGCATCGACTTGGGGTGATTTCCAGGCAGAAGGATACGTTGCACGACCAGCTACGGAACTGAAAACCCGAAGCGGACAGAGGCTGATTACTAAGATCAAATGCCGAGATTTCACTTCAGATCACTAAATCCCGACTAAGGGCCTTGGAATGGCGTTTATTGCTTTGTGTGATATTGCAGAAAATCACAAATTGTAAGGATTATTTTTCCCCGGCTCTTATGGTCTGATTAATCCCTTGAATGACATTGACAGGTATTGTTAGAAATCCTAAACAAGCTTGCCAGCATTTGAGTCGTTAAACTAAAAAGATGAAGATTGACACGATATTCTGATTGCGCAGAAATAAAGCGCTTGCGCACATCGTTGCGCTGACAATGGTAGCGCTCTCTATCATCATAACTCATGGCATCCAGGTCCTCCTGACTCTTACAGGGCGAACCGACATTTTTCTGCATAGTTTTCAGATTATCCATAGCTGCCTGCAGAAATTCACACTGTAGTGAAGCGAGCGAACTGGACATGACAACTAACCAATTAAACATTTTTTTATCTGTTTCTTGATTAGCATTAACTTGTGCGCCAAGAAAAATCATTTTTTCATACATAAAGCCAAGTGTAGTACGATGCAATAACCAATCGGACTTTACGGTTTGATTTTGTGTGAGGTCGAGAGTCTGCTCATCTGTCTCTATATGCCCGCTTTCTATGAGTCCAGTTATTAGTTTACCCTCTTGGATTTCCAAGGATAAATGCTCTTCAAACACGGCGTTACACGCGATTTGACACTGAACACTTACCTTGGAATCAGCCATGGCACACTCATCTTTGAATGTGTTTTGTAACTCATCCTGCATGAAGTTTGGAAGGGAAGAGTTATCCATTTGTTGGTTAAAATCTTTTGAGGCTTGTTGAGAGAGACCGCTGATCATCCCAAGCATCATCTCTTCTGTACCATACTCTTCACTAATATCTTCAAGCTTGCTGCTGATACGTCGGGCGAATTTATCGCCCTTGTTGAGTGAGCCCATCTTCAGGCCAACTGGCCGTCTATGGATTGCCGGATGACTATGGAGCTTAATGCGAGGTAGTAACTTAATGTTCATGGTATTCTGCACAACCGCTAACACTTAATAGCGTTCAATTTAATTGATTTTTTCCTCCAATGTAATTAGGGATTTCCCTAGTGCATGGTTACGCTGCTTTTTAGCGCTGGATTTTATCCCAGACTCTAGGAGCATAGCTGCTCTACGTAACCCTTTGCGCAACAACGAAGCCAAGGCAAAAGAGAAGCAAGATTGGATGATTATTTATTTCCCCCTCACCCTAGCCCTCTCCCGCAAGGGAGGATGTTGTAAAAGCATGCCGCAAATATTCGCAAAAATTGTAGGATGTGGTGAGGCACGAACCGCATCATGATTTTCGATTATGTGCCAATATTTGAGTGAGATATTCCATGGTATTTTTAAACCGATAGGTCACTCTTTTTGAAGTCGCGATAAAATTCGTGATGCGAACCGCATCAATCGTCTAAATATGGCATGAATAAAATCCAATATTGTAGCCACCCTGAACATCTGTACAAGATCACTTATTGGGCAATCTATCCGTAGATCATATCTGGCAACCAGGTCGCCAGCTTCGGCCAGTAAGCCAACAGTCCGAGCATTATCAGCTGTATAACGATAAAGGGGGCGACTCCCCGATAGATGTCCCACGTAGCTACCTCCTTTGGTGCCACGCCACGCAAATAGAAGAGTGCAAAACCGAAGGGAGGGGTGAGAAATGATGTTTGTAAATTGATTGCGATCATTACCCCAAGCCACACTGGGTCAAGCCCCATGGCAAGCAAAATCGGCCCGACAATCGGTACCACCACAAAGGTGATTTCAATGAAGTCGAGAATAAAGCCGAGTAAAAACATTACCAACATCACCACCAGCATGGCTCCTACCACACCACCAGGCATATCAGTCAGCAAATCAGTTACCACTTCATCCCCACCAAAACCTCGGAACACTAGGGAAAAGAGTGAGGCGCCAATGAAGATCATAAACACCATACTGGTCACTTTGGTGGTACTGATCACCACCTCTCGCAGGGTATTCAGATTAAGTTGTTTTTGACTGGCTGCCAATAATATAGCTCCTACTGCACCTACTGATGCCGCCTCAGTAGGAGTTGCCAAGCCGCCGAGAATCGACCCCAGTACGGCGACAATTAGCAGCAAGGGTGGCACCAAAACCTTCACTACCTTGCGCACCAATTCGCCTTTTTTAGCACGTTCAGCGCTCGGCATGGCAGGCACCACATTCGGTTTAAACACCGCCACCAAGACAATATAGATAAGATAGAGTGCTACCAGCATCAATCCAGGCAATAACGCACCGACAAACAGATCTCCTACAGAAATAGTATCTGGTGAAAAGATTCCCATATCGAGCTGTGCTTGTTGATAGGCAGCAGACAGCACATCGCCAAGCAGTACCAGAACAATCGACGGGGGAATAATCTGCCCCAGGGTACCGGCTGCACAGATGATACCGCTAGAGATGGCGGGGTCGTAGTTTCGCTTAAGCATTGTGGGTAGTGACAATAACCCCATGGTCACCACCGTCGCACCCACAATTCCTGTACTGGCCGCAAGCAGCATGCCCACCAAGGTCACCGAGATACCCAACCCACCACGTAGCGCGCCAAACAGACTGGCCATGGTATCAAGCAGGTTTTCCGCAACCTGAGAGCGTTCCAGCATGACCCCCATGAAGACAAACAGGGGTACTGCGATCAAGGTCTCATTGGTCATGATGCCGTAGAGCCGATTCGGCAACGCATGCAGGAAGGCATCATCGAAGTAGCCGGTAATACTACCAAGCCAGGCAAACACTAGCGCTGTGCCCCCCAGGGAAAAAGCAACCGGATAGCCAAGCAGTAACACAAAGCAGACCAGCAGAAATAGAATCAGTGGAAGAAATTCAGCCATCAGTTCTTATGCTCAGTGAGAGGAACAGCCTGCCAGCCCAATAGTTTGCCCAGGTTTTTCACTACCATTGCAATACCTTGCAAGAGTAATAAACCAGCCATTACCAGAATCAAGCTCTTAAGCAGAAAGACCCCATCCAAACCACCGGCCTCGCGAGAACCTTCGAACAACGCCCAGGAGCTGACAACATAGTCCCAGCTGATGAAGAAAATAAACAGACACATCGGCATTAACAGTGTCAGTGTACCTATCAGATCGATCCAGGCACGCCCTCGATCGCTGAAGCGCTTATAGATGATATCAACCCTGACATGCCCCTCGCACTTCAGGGTATAAGCCGCGCCGAGTAAAAATAGTGTGGCATGCATGAAGGTGACCGATTCCTGAAGCCAGATCCACCCCAGATCGAAAGCATAGCGCAGAACCGCGACCACAACGGTAACCAGCACCATCAGCAAACTCAGCCAGGAGACCGTTCGGCCCAGCCATTCGTTAAGCATTTCGCAGCCATTGGCCAGACGCTGAATTGAGGTAACCAGACTACTCATCAAAGCTATTATTTACCAACGTAACAAAATCCACTGTGGAACAGCGATATTGGTTGGATCGTTGGAGCGAGAATCAAACTCACCATCACCATCCCGATCACTCATGTAGTAAGCTGGCCCTTTCTTGGGCTGAATCTTGACCATATAGAGCTGACCATTAACTCTATATTCCGTAATCGTGCCCTCTTTCTGCTTAATGATCCTCACCTCCGGCTCAATCACTTCACCATCGACAATCACTTCGGGCAGGGGCAGCTCTGGTGGCTCAGGAACCGCTTGGTCCTCAGCAGCCATTAGCAAGACAGGAAACAACCCAACGCACAACATGAGGCGAAAAATTGTTGTCAATTTAATAGACATGGCCTCCCTCCGTGGGAGTTATTAAACTTAGAAACCGCACATCACAACTCCAGCAGGATCTCCTGCTCTGCCGGAGAAGGTTGAAACTCCCGTGACTCGTAGTGATTAAAAATAGCATCAACAACTTGCTGCGGCTGCTCACAAACCTGAACCAGATCAAGGTCTTCAGGATCGATTGTACCAGCTGGACAGAGGGTATTGCGGAACCAATCCAGCAAACCGCCCCAAAATACCCCATCAACCAAGATAATCGGAATCTTGCGTGTCTTGCCAGTCTGCACCAAAGTAAGGATTTCCGCCATCTCATCCAGGGTACCAAAACCGCCCGGCAGTACCACATAAGCGGAGGCGTGTTTTACAAACATCACTTTGCGGGCAAAGAAGTGGCGAAAATTAAGTGAAATATCCTGGTAAGGATTCCCAGACTGCTCCATCGGTAGCTGAATATTCAGGCCGATACTGGTCGACTTACCCTCGTATGCGCCTTTGTTGGCCGCCTCCATGATGCCTGGTCCCCCTCCGCTGACCACCGAAAAACCACTATCGGAAAGTAATCGAGCGATCTCCTCGGCAAGAGTGTAGTGTGGATGGTCATGAGAGGTGCGTGCTGATCCGAAAAAGCTCACTGAGGGACTGATCTGCGCAAGCTGCTCAAAGCCTTCAACGAACTCTGCCATAATCTGAAAGACACGCCAGGACTCTCGAGTCAGCTGTCCATCTGCACCCCCACGAGGGCGTCGTCGTCTATCGTGTGTCGTTGTCATAAATCTTGCTCATATAGCCCTACTTTATCTTGACATGTTCGCCACCCTAATGAATGGCGATTCCTACGGCGCTTGGTGGGTTTCTGCTACCGGCAACCTTACTACACCGCTCACTTCACAGGCTAACTGGGCGTGTCCCGTCCTGAATAACGGGGCTTTTCGCACAGTCCGGTAAAAGGTTATTCCATCACGGGCTGAAAAAACATACCAGAGTAAGATCATATCAGGCATTAGCCTTGCTGTTGAAATCATCGTCACCTCTGCGTACTCTTGCGCCTCTGCTACTCATCCTGGAAACCCGATCGACCATGTCCAACCTCAATCTCAGACAGCAAGAAGCGGTGCACTACATCGACTCACCATTACTGGTGCTTGCTGGAGCAGGCAGCGGCAAAACCCGAGTCATAACAACAAAGATCGGCTATCTAGCTGAGCAGTGCGGCATTGAGCCACGCTTTATCACGGCGGTCACCTTTACCAATAAAGCGGCACGCGAGATGAAAGAGCGAGTATCCAAGGTACTCGGAGGAAAACAAAAGAGTGGCCCAAGAATCTCAACTTTTCACAATCTGGGCTTGAATATTCTTCGTGAGGAGTTGAAAAGGTTAGGTTACAAGCCAGGCTTTTCAATCTTCGACCAACAGGATAGCGCAGCACTCTTGAAAGATCTGCTACGTAAACAGGATCAGGGCGAGGAGTCCGAAATCAATGCCGTGCAGTGGACCATCTCGGCATGGAAAAATGACTTGGTCTCTCCTGAACAGGCCCTATCGCGAGCAGAAAATGAACTACAAGCCGCTCAGGCTATGGTCTATTCTGCTTATCAACGAAGCTTGAAAGCATTCAATGCCGTCGACTTTGATGACCTGATTCTAATCCCAGTGAACCTCTTTCGCGACTATCCTGACGCTCTGGATCAATGGCAAAACCGCATTCGCTACTTATTGGTAGATGAGTACCAGGATACCAATCAAGCACAATACGAGTTGGTTAAACTCCTGGCTGGGGTACGTGCTGCTTTTACTGTGGTGGGTGACGATGACCAATCTATCTACGCTTGGCGCGGCGCGAGACCCGAAAATCTGGCACGCCTACAAGCCGACTTCCCACGCCTGAAACTGATTAAGCTGGAGCAGAACTACCGTTCCAGCGGCCGCATTCTGAAGTCAGCCAACCAGCTGATCAGTAAAAACCCCCATGTGTTTGAGAAAAAACTGTGGAGTGAGCTTGGACCGGGAGCAGAGCTGCGGGTATTGGAATGCCGCAACGAGGTGGAGGAGGCGGAAAAGGTGATCTCTGAAATCATTCATCTAAAATTCACCAGCAAAGCAAGTAACAGCGACTTCGCCATTCTCTACCGAGGCAACCATCAGGCCAAACTATTCGAAAAGGCTTTGCGCACACACAACATTCCCTACTTCCTCAGTGGTGGCACCTCCTTTTTCGCCCGCACAGAAGTGAAGGATGCCATGGCCTATTTACGCCTGCTGGCCAATCCAGATGATGACAGCGCCTTCCTGCGCATCGTTAACACCCCGCGTCGGGAAATTGGCCCAAACACACTGGAAAAACTGGCCGGATATGCCCAGCAAAGAGAGTGCGCCCTGCTCCCCGCCTGCGACGAACTAGGCCTGCAAAGCCTACTTAACAGCCGGGCCTACGATCGACTTCAACAATTTTCCCAAATGATTCGCAACTATGCGCAACAAGCTGACGCAGATCCTGTGGCCGCCTTCCATACGCTACTTCATGAGATAGACTATCTGAACTGGCTCAAGGAGAACGCCAGTAGCGATGCGGTGGCTGAGCGACGCATGGAGAATGTCACAGACCTGATAGATTGGTTAAAGGCTCTGCGAAGCGGCGAACTCCAAGAGAAGACGCTTGCTGAAATGGTCAATCATCTGACCCTGATGGACATTCTGGAGCGTCAGAATGAAGATGAGGCACTAGACCAGGTCCACCTGATGACACTGCATGCCGCCAAGGGATTGGAGTTTCCCCACGTCTTTCTGGTCGGTATGGAAGAAGAGCTATTACCTCACCGCAGCAGCATTGAAGATGACAATATCGAAGAGGAGCGCCGCCTAGCCTATGTCGGCATCACCCGAGCACAACGCAGCTTAATCATGACCTATGCAGCCAAGCGCAAACGCTTTGGCGAATTGATTGCCTGTGAACCAAGCCGGTTTCTACAGGAACTTCCTAAAGAGGACCTGGTTTGGGAGGGACGTGGCAGCGAACTCAGCAAAGAGCAGAAACAAGAGCGTGGATCAGCTCATCTGGCGAATCTTAAGTCATTGCTCAGTTAGGGAGGGTGTTGTAAAAGTCGTAGGATGTGGTGAGGTACGAACCGCATCATGATTTTCGATTATGTGCCAATATTTGAGTGAGATATTCCATGGTATTTTTAAACCGATAGGTCACTCTTTTTGAAGTCGCGATAAAGTCCATGATTGCGTAGGATGCGGTGAGCGGTGCGAACCGCATCAATCGTGCGATGGCTCACGAACATCAATGATGCGGTTCGTACCTCACCACATCCTACATTTCATCTCTTAATGGTTGGACAGAAC
>JARRQF010000095.1:0-18084 GCA_037382065.1 Candidatus Thiodiazotropha sp.
GGATGTGGTGAGGTACGAACCGCATCATGGTTTTCTATCCCCTCATCCTGTCCTTCTCCCGGGAGGGAGAAGGGACGCATGAAGCTAGATTCTCTTGTCCCTTGGCATGTGCATACTTAATTAAAGCACCACACTAGGGTACTTTATGAGGTGTTAAATGGAGTGCGATGGCTCACGAACATCCATGATGCGGTTCGCACCGCTCACCGCATCCTACGCAATCACGAATATCATTCACTGTTTTCTAGCGACTGCTCGAGCAGAGACACCACGGTCTCTACATAATTAGGGCATTGCGTTTTGAATAATCCCAGCTCTTTTGCCTGTTGATACTCAGTAGCCACACTCAGGTCTTTGTTCAGCAAATCCTTGCATCGATTGCTACCATGGCGCTCAATGAATCGCTTTTGAAGTAGCTGGGTTGCAACGTAAGTTGCCTCTTTTGCCTCCCTATCTAGGTTGCTTTTTGGACCCATTTCTAAGCCCAGCACGAGTGCGGCGCCAGTGAGGGTACCACAAACCTCTCCCATGCGGCCGACACCGCCACCAAGCCCTGCTGACATTTGCATGGCCATTGCTTCATTAAGTCCGTAGCGACGGGCAAAGGCCATTAACACCGCCTGTGAGCAGTTGCATCCCTCACTGAATCGCTTAACAGCTGTTTCAGATCTTTTCGTTTTCTCAATAACAGATTGACTCGACTGCTGACTTTCGCTCATTGATCTATCCCTGCAGTATATGAATGGGATAAATGTGTCAGTATATTATCCATCCAATTTTTCCTTCGCCAAGTGTGCCAGTTGCTCGTAGAGTTGATAGCGGGTTTTGATATGCGACTGGGCTTGACGCAGAAATCGTTCTGAGGCTTCTGGATGGGTTCTTTGCAATACGGCGAATCGGGCTTCGGTCGTGGCGAAGTCACTATAGGAGATGGAGGGTTGTTTGGAGTCCATCTTCAGCGGGTTTTCACCTTTTGCGCTGCGTCGGGGATCGTAGCGGAATAGCGGCCAGTGCCCGGAGTCGACGGCCAGTTCCTGTTGGCGGATATTGTTGGAGAGATCGATGCCATGGGCGATGCATGGGGAGTAGCAGATGATGAGTGAAGGACCATCATAAGACTCCGCTTCGAGAAATGTGCGTAGCGTCTGAACATCCTTGGCACCGAAAGCGACCTGTGCGACATAGACATTGCCATAGGCCATGGCCATTAACGCAATATCTTTTTTATGGGTTGCTTTGCCGCCTGCAGAGAATTTGGCAACTGCGCCTAAAGGTGTGGCTTTGGAGGTTTGCCCGCCGGTGTTGGAGTAGGTCTCCGTATCGAGTAGCAGAATGTTAACGTTACGTCCTGAGGCCAGAACATGGTCGACGCCTCCGTAACCGATGTCATAGGCCCAGCCATCTCCACCTACCAACCAGACACTCTTGTGTGCCAGAGTATCCGCCACGGCGAGTAGGCTCTTCGCTTGAGGGGTGTCGATTTGTCGACACTGCTGCTTGAGGGTTTCAATGCGTTCACGCTGCTCAAAGATACCCGCTTCGTTTTGTTGGTCCGCATTTAACAGGGCATCCGCAAGAGGTACACCGATCGGCTCACGTAGGGCAAGTAACAGTTCTTTGGCGTGTTCCGTCTGTTTATCGATCGCAACCCGCATGCCCAGGCCGAATTCGGCGTTATCCTCAAACAGGGAGTTGGACCAGGCGGGTCCCCGGCCATCCGGGTTGGTGGTGTAGGGTGTGGTCGGTAGATTGCCGCCATAGATAGAGGAACAGCCGGTGGCATTGGCAATCAACATGCGGTCGCCGAATAGTTGTGTGGCCAGTTTTACATAAGGGGTTTCGCCGCAGCCAGCACAGGCACCCGAAAACTCAAACAGGGGTTGCATGATCATCGCCCCTTTGAGGGTGGTCTCCTTGAGGTGGGTGCGGTCATATTCTGGAAGGCCGATAAAGAAGTCCCAGTTAATGCGTTCCTGTTCATGATAGGCTGGGTCGTCCACCATATTCAGTGCTTTGCGTTGAGGGTTTTGTTTATCACGTATTGGGCAGATCTCAACACAGAGTCCGCAGCCTGTGCAGTCATCGGGTGCTACTTGATAGCTGATATGGGTTCCCGGTTCGAAATCTTTGCCACCTTTGACCTGAGTGTGCAGAAAAGTATCAGGTCCATTCTCGGTTAATGTGGCGGGGAAGACCTTGGCGCGAATCGCCGCATGGGGGCAGACTAATGGGCACTTTCCACAGTGGGTGCAGAGGTCCATCTCCCATTTTGGCAGTTGCAGGGCGATGTTGCGCTTCTCATAGGCGGTGGTGCCGAGTGGCCAGGTTCCATCTGCTGGTATCATGCTGACTGGGAGGGTATCGCCCTTGCCAGCAATGATTGTAGCGGTAACTTGCTGTACAAAAGCTGGTGCATCGACAGGAACGGTCGGTTTGCGTGGTGCTACAGCGTCTGCCTCGCTGGGTATGCTGACTTGGTGCAGACTGGCCAAGGTGGCATCAATGGCATCAAAGTTACGTTGCAATAGCCGCACACCTTTTTTTCCATAACTTTTTTTAACCGCTTCTTTGATGAGTTCGATCGCTTTAGTTTGATCGAGGAGACCGGATATGGCGAAAAAGCAGGTTTGCATAATGGTATTGATACGCCGTCCCATGCCGGTATCTGCAGCAATCTTATAGGCGTCGATGGTATAGAAGCTCAGACTCTTTTCAATCATCTGTTGTTGCAGATGGGCTGGTAAGCTTTGCCATGCATGATCTGGCTTTTCAGGTGTATTAAGTAGAAAGACGCCGCCGCAGGCTGCTTTGTCGAGCATGTCGTAACGATCTAAAAACAGTGGCTGGTGGCAGGCAACAAAGCTCGCTTCGTTATCGCCTATGAGATAGGTGGCATTAATTGGCTGCGGACCGAAACGTAAGTGGGAGACGGTCATTGCTCCAGATTTCTTTGAGTCGTATTGGAAGTAGCCCTGGGCAAAGTTATCGGTCTGTTCGCCAATGATTTTGATTGAGTTTTTATTCGCAGAGACAGTGCCATCAGCACCCAGGCCATAAAAGATACAGGCTGTGACACCTTCGCTGGCCATGGGTCGAAATGTGGGATCCCAGTCAAGACTGGTATGGCCGACATCATCAATGATACCGACGGTGAAACCATTTTTTGGTTGCGCCTGTTTCAGGGCATCGAAAATGCCTTTTACCATGCCTGGTGTGAACTCTTTCGATGAGAGTCCATAACGGCCACCAACGATTTTTGGTAGTGTTTTACGGCGTCCGTCGCTATAGGCTTGGGCAAAGGCCCCGAGAACATCTTTGTAGAGTGGTTCGCCATCGGATCCTGGCTCTTTGGTACGATCAAGCACCGCTATCTTCTCTACGCTATCGGGTATGGCCGCTAAGAGTTGATCTGCGGCAAAGGGACGGTAGAGGCGGACCTTGACCATGCCGATTTTCTCACCCTGCTGAGTCAGGTGTTCGACCGTCTCCTGAGCGGCACCAATACCTGAGCCCATTAAGATGATTAGGTGCTCTGGTTGGTCGGCACCCACGTATTCGAATAGTGCGTAGTGGCGTCCGGTAAGCTGGGCAAATCGGGACATCACCATCTGTAGTTTTTGAGGGAGCGCATCATAAAAGGGGTTGACGGTTTCACGTCCCTGAAAATAGACATCGGGGTTTTGCGAAGTACCGCGAATCACTGGGTGATCGGGGGAGAGGGCTCGCGCTCTATGGGCATCCACCAAATCATTATCGATCATCGCCTGAATCGTCTCTTCTCCAGGCAATGAGATCTTATTGACTTCATGGGATGTTCTGAAGCCATCAAAAAAATGGAGAAACGGAATGCGTGTTTCCAGGGTCGCTGACTGTGCGATCAGCGCAAAGTCTGCAACCTCTTGAACGCTGGCGGAGCAGAGCATGGCATAGCCGGTGGTACGGCAGGCCATGACATCGCTGTGGTCGCCAAAGATAGAGAGTGCTTGAGCAGCCAGTGAGCGTGCAGAGACGTGCAAGACCGTTGGAGTTAATTCGCCGGCGATCTTGAACATATTGGGAATCATCAGGAGTAATCCCTGGGACGCCGTGAAGGAGGTTGAGAGCGAACCTGCCTGCAGGGCACCATGAACGGCCCCTGCTGCACCGGCTTCACTCTGCATTTCAATGACGTCGGGTACAGTACCCCAGATATTCTTAATACCTTTCGCTGACCACTCATCAGACCACTCACCCATCGGAGAAGCGGGGGTTATGGGATAGATGGCAATGACTTCATTGCTAAGGTGGGCGATATGTGCAGCGGCTTCATTACCGTCAATAGTGACCATCTTGTGGGGCATTTCCTTACTTACTGAATCGATAGACATGTCTATTATTAACCTGTTCATTGGATGCTAATCCGAAGCTTAGATCAATTGTCACACACTGGCAGAAAAATACATTGATCTTTACCAGATTAACCTGGATCAATGGAGCGGTAAAATCGTCCAATTAAGTATGAGTTTTTATGCTAGCTTTAAGCTGAACCTCTTAAAAAGTCTGTGCAGCTCAAATTTAACAGGGTTCATCTTATTCAATCTACTGATCTAGTGAAATGACTAATTTTAAACTAACCATATTTTGTCCGCACAATGATCCTTACATGCAGCGAAGAAGCCGTGAACTTACAAGATAGTACGAATGAGAGCCGTCAACCGCAATTCCTTCCCCGGACGCGATTCCAGGAACTGTTTGAGGTTTTAAAAAAGACGGGTTACCAGATACTGGGACCTGTCGAGCGGGATGGGGGAATAGGGTACCTTAAAATTGACTCTATGGAACAGCTCCAGCCTGGTTTGACCAATGAGCAACAACCAGGGCGCTATCGCTTGCATCATGGTGATGGTGTACGGTTGTTCGATTGGAATCATGGTCCTCAGGGACTCAAGCCACTCTGCTTCGCGCCTCAGGAGATTCTCTGGAAAGAGCAGCGAGAACCGGTGGGCTTTCAAACCCATTTGCCTGAGTCGATTCCAACTGCGGTGCTGGGAGTACGAGCCTGTGATCTAGCAGCGCTGGCGATCCAGGATAAGCATTTTCTGCATTCTGATGCACCTGATCCTCACTATCGCCAAAGACGTGAACAACTGCTGTTGATCGGTGTCGATTGTGCTTATTCAGCGGAGACCTGCTTCTGTGCCTCTACCGGTGATGGTCCTTCAGTAAAGCGTGGATTTGATATTGGTATGTCTGAGTTGGATGACGGATTTTTGCTTTGGTCGGGAACCCCTAAAGGAGGTGCAATCGTTGAGCAACTTTCATTAGCTATTGCTGAAGAGTCGCAATTAAACAGCATGCTTCAACAGACGAAACAAGCAGCTGATGCTCAGTTGCGAACACTACCCCAGGCCGATGATCTATTGCGTCTCTATAAGAGACTGGAACATATTCACTGGCGAGATGTGGCGAACCGTTGTCTCTCCTGTGGTAACTGTACGGCGGTCTGTCCAACCTGTTTCTGTTATGACGTGCACCATGAAGTGTCGTTGGATGGTGCCAGTGCGCAGAATATCCGGCAGTGGGACTCCTGTTTTAGTGCCAGCCACAGCAGTATGGGCGGTTTTAAGGTTCGCGGCGAGATCTTGCAGCGCTATCGCCAGTGGTTGACTCATAAACTGGCTGGTTGGCAAGAGCAGCAGGGACGAATCGGTTGTACCGGATGCGGTCGCTGCATTACTTGGTGTCCGGTGGGGATAGATCTGACTAAGGAGACAAAAAACATTTTGTGGGAGGCTAGTATTGATGAATGATCCCCATCTTCCCCGTAGTGCTGTCATCGACCGGCGGATACAAGAGTCGCCGACAATCTTCACTTTGAGAATGCAATTTGAAGATACTGATGCCCAGGAAGCGTTTGAGTTCTCGCCCGGGCAGTTCAATATGGTGACGCTACTTGGTGCTGGTGAAATACCCATTTCGATAGTCAATGACCCTGAGGATAGCCATTTCTTCGACCATACGATTCGGGTTGTGGGTCGGGTTTCTGAAGGGATGTCCCGGCTCCAGCCAGGAGACCGGGTTGGTATACGTGGTCCCTTTGGACGTGGCTGGCCGGTGGAAGAGGCGGTGGGGCGGGATGTCTTACTGGTCACTGGAGGCTTGGGGTGTGCGCCATTAGTTTCTGTGATTCGTTATCTGATAAAACGGCGGGATCGTTTTGGCCATTTGCATATTCTACAGGGTGTTAAACACTCTGATGATCTGATTTGGCGGGAGCAGTATGACACCTGGGCCAGTCTACCTGATGTCAATGTTCTGCTTGCTGCCGACGTGGCATCCAAGGGATGGCATGGTCAGCAAGGCTTGGTGACAGAGTTAATAGGAGAGGTCAATCTACGTATCGACCGTACCATCACCATGTTGTGCGGGCCGGAAGTGATGATGTTGGCGGCAATCGCCAATCTTCGTTCAATTGGTATTCTAGATCACCAGATCTGGTTCAGTATGGAGCGCAATATGCAATGTGGGATCGGACAGTGTGGCCATTGTCAGATCGGTCCTAAGTTTGTTTGCCGGGATGGTCCAGTATTCTGTTATTCGGAGTTGGCTGATTTTATGGGAGCAAAAGGTTTCTAACGGTTGATGAATCCAAGCGCGACATACATTGTGTACCTTTGAAGAGATAAACGAATGACCATGCAAAAGCCCAAATTAGCGGTGCATAAATTCAGTTCCTGCGATGGTTGTCAACTCGCGTTATTGAATTTGGGAATGCCTTTATTGCAGCTGCCAGATCTAGTGGATATTGTCCATTTTGCTGAAGCAGGCCCCAACTCCCCCGATGAGAAGGTCGATATCGCTCTGGTAGAAGGCAGTGTATCGACACCTGAGGATATAGAGCGTATTCAACAGGTGAGAGCAAATAGCAAGTTATTGATAGCCATAGGTGCTTGTGCTACCGCAGGGGGGATACAGGCATTAGCTAATTTTGCCAATCGCGATGAGTGGATGGCGGCTGTTTATTCCGATTCGCAGCGGATTGAGATACTACCCACATCGGATCCGCTCTCCCGTCATGTCAAGGTGGACTTTCAGTTGCAGGGCTGTCCAGTAAACTCCGGCCAAGTGGTAGAGGCGCTACGTGATCTTTTGTCTGGGGTCGTACCTAGGCCAGAGGTTCAGTCGGTTTGTATGGCGTGCAAGCGCAAGGGGTTAGTTTGTACATTGGTCAGTAAGGGGGAAGCTTGCATGGGGCCGGTTACCTTGTCTGGTTGTGGGGCGCTCTGTCCGGCTATTGGTCGTGGTTGCTATGGTTGCTACGGGCCAGCGGAGCAGGTTAATGCCCCCTCTCTGGTGAAGTGCTTTAATCAACTTGGTCTGGATGCCGAGGGTGCCATGAGGCGTTTTCGCTTTATTGCCAATAGTGCGCCGGCCTATAAGTCCGCGAGTGAGCGGCTACAAGGTGAAGACGATGCCTGAACGTCGTGATGTTCATATTCGAGTGCCCGTATTGACCCGTGTGGAGGGTGAGGGTGCTCTGGAGTTGGATTTGGCAGATGGTCAGATAGAGCGGGTGAATCTGCGTATCTTCGAGCCCCCTAGATTGTTTGAAAAGTTTGTCGAGGGTTACGAACGCAATCAAGTGATTGACATGGTCGCTCGGATCTGTGGGATCTGTCCGGTCGCTTATCAGATGAGTGCCGTGCAGGCGTTTGAACGCCTTGCTGGCTTTACACCCGATCGTTGGGTGACGGAGATGCGCCGAGTCATGTACTGTGGTGAGTGGTTACAAAGCCATGCCTTACATATCCATTTGCTGGCTGCTCCCGATTTTCTCGGTTTTGGATCGGCGATTGAAATGGCGGCCGACTATCCTGATGAGGTGCGGCGTGGACTCGCGTTGCAAACCTTGGGGAATGATTTGATTGCCCTGTTTGGTGGTCGTTCGGTTCATCCTGTCGGGCTTCGAGTGGGGGGATTCTATCGGGCGCCTGATTTGGCAGCGGTAGATGCCATTTTATCGCGCCTGCGACTCGCTTTGCCCGAAGCAAAAGCGCTGGTTTCTTGGGTTGCCAGTCTGGATTTCCCCGATGATGAGCAGTCTTTCACCAGTGTCGCCCTGAGTGATCCCGATATCTATGCGATTGCTGAGGGACGCTTGATTTCAGGTCAGGGGCTGGATATCGATATTTGTTATTTCGAGAGCCATTTTAAAGAGTTTCAGTCCCCTCATTCGACGGCACTGCATGCTGAGTTGGATGGCCGCCCCTATCTGACGGGGCCACTGGCGCGTTTGAATCTGAATTTTCATCAGCTCCCGGCTGCTGTGCGTAGCGTAATGGATAGCTGTGGCATTGTCTTCCCCAGCTACAATATGTTTCATAGTCTTGTTGCTCGAGCCATTGAGCTCTATTTGGTGCTGTATGAGGCGATTCGAATACTTGAAGATTATCGTGTTCCCAAGCAATCCTATCAGGAGGTTGCGTCGGTAGAGGGCAATGCGTTTGGCTGTACCGAAGCGCCACGTGGTATTCTCTGGCACCGTTATGATGTGGATAGCAAAGGCATTATTCGTTACGCTCGCATTGTTCCGCCAACTAGTCAGAATCAAGGACGAATTGAAGAGGATATCGTCCAGTCGCTAAGTAAAATGGGCTTAGACAATGATGATGATGCCCTGCGTTTGCGAGCAGAGCAGGTGATACGGAATTATGATCCCTGTATCTCTTGTGCTACTCATTTTCTCAAGCTAAAAGTCAATAGGTGATGATCCGGATTATTGGTGTTGGTTCCCCATTCGGTGCTGATCAACTGGGCTGGTTGGCTATTGACCATCTTGTAGCGTGTTCACTGCCCAATTGTGAATTGATGAAACTTGACCGGCCTGGTATAGGTTTACTGGACTATTTTCAGAACGTCGATCAGGTGATATTGATTGATGCGCTATTGTCTCAGGAGGCAACCGGGAGGGTGGTCTTGATACAAGCTGATGAACTGGTAGATTGCGAGAGTCTTACCTCAAGCCACGGTTTCGGTGTGGCGGAAACCGTGGCCATGGCAGCTCAGCTTGGAGCATTACCGGCTCGTCTTCATTTGATTGGCATCCTGGTTGGGGATGATCTTTCCCTAATTCCGAGTATGGATACTTCAGCCTTAGAGAAGCAGGTTCACTCGCTATTGTGAGCAGAGGTTCCCTTATTATCTGTTGACCGATCCATTCCTAAGGTTGACCCTCCTGAGTATTAGTTGATTGTTACAGACGTTGAAGCAAGAAGCCTCGTCCAAAGCAACTTGTTGCGGCGGGCGGGGAGTAGTCACTAGCTATTTGATGTGTCTAAGCCTCCTTTTTGTCGATCTTATGTCAGACAGTTGCTTCGGCTAACCACAGGTCATGTTGATTACAGAAGCTTGTTGCAAATATGCTGCCTTTGTAATCAGCTGGTAATGTATATTCTGAAACAGGGGTGTCTTCGGGTGAGAATGTGGTTGATCCAAACCGTGTGCCGTCGGACAGCAATAAAGTGTGACGGACAATATAGTGATCGTCTGATTGGTTGTGTTTGGTGCTGATTCTGACCTTACCGTCTGTTAACTCGATCTTTGGCAGGTGTGACCCTTTCTTTGACTCCCAATCACCCGTGTTAACTTTGGTATAAACAAGGTTTTTGGGAGGGAGATGGCTACTCCCTTCGATTGCATTGGCACTACTGCATGTGGTTGCAATGGCTGCGGTTGCAACGGAACTAATCAAGAAATTTCTACGATCCATAGCGATGTTCTCCAAATTCTCTATTGTCGTTTTAAGTGCTATTTAATTGTTTTGCAATGGTTAGATTGAACACTTGTAAATCAGTTCAACTGTAGATTGCTTGACAGAATGTACCTTAATTTGAATTCATTGAATATAAAAATTTCAGATGAATTTTCCTTTGAGGAAGAAGCATATCGATCATTGGCAGGGCGGTTAGTATTTATTGTTCTGAAAACTATACTACAAGCAAAGAGTAGAAAGATATTCTGCAAATATTTGGTTTTTATGGGGGCCAGCCCCCCTGTTTTTTATCAATAGAAAAGGGTAAGCCGCGTGCGTTTAAAATTTTGGGGTGTACGGGGTTCCATTCCATCACCCGGGCCTAAGACTGTTCATTATGGGGGCAATACTACCTGTATTGAGGTGCGTGGTGATCATAATGAACTGCTGATTCTGGATGCTGGAACAGGCATTTTCCCTCTGGGTCAGATGCTGATTTCCGAGTTTCCCCTCAAGGCCCATATCTTTATTACCCATACCCATTGGGATCATATTCAGGGCTTGCCCATGTTTTTACCTTTTTTTACATCGGATAACGAGATCACTATCTATGGCGCCGCCGACCCCGTCACCCACCGGGGTATTGGTGATGTACTGGCTCGACAGATGGAATATGCCTATTTTCCCGTGCGTGAGGCCGAACTGAATGCCCGCATGATCTATCTAAATATGCAAGAGGGCCAGGATGTGCTAGTCGGCGGAGTCAATGTGCGTTGCATGCTGTTACACCACCCGGTGCTGAACCTCGGTTATCGCATAGAATGTGGCGACAAAGTGTTTGTCTTTACTGGTGACCACGAATGGCCATACAACATTTATAACCCAGGTGAAGCGAACTATACCGATTATCAACAGATGGTGGATGAGCAACGGACCAGAGTGGTGGGTTTTTTTCGTGGTGCCGATGTTCTGGTGATTGATACCGCCTATACCGATGCCGAGTATCCCAAACACAAAGGCTGGGGGCACGGTTCCTTTGCCTCCAGTATTGAGGCAGCACGCGAAGCTGGGGTGAAACGGGTATTTCTTACCCATCACGAACCAACCCGTAGCGATACCGATCTGGACGCAGTATTCGATGAAGCCAAGAAGGTCCATGGTGTGGGTAGGGAAGGAGATCCCCAGTTCGAATTGGCACAAGAAGGGCTGATAATAGAGATCTGAATGGTCTTTTCGATCGATACCTGAATGCTTGTCTCTCTAAATATTTAGAGATTTTTTGGCAGTGCACCCCCTCCCTTAAGATCATCCCACTTCTTCCTGACAATAGGCAATAGAGGAACTCATAAAGCTGCAGCTGAATCGCGTTGGGAACCATTTGTGCCGACCTTGGTATATCTGCGTGTGAATGATTGAGGCAGCCGACTCCCAATGGATGAAATGACACTGATTACCCAAGCACAACGGGGAGAGCTACACGCCTTCCATCTTCTGATAGAGCGCTATCAGCGATCACTATTCCAGTTTTTGGGCGCCTATGGATTGCCACCTGCCGTGGTTGAAGATATTGCCCAGGAGAGTTTTTAAACCTAAAAAGATCAGTTGGACAGCGTGAAGAGTGCGCTTGTGGTGGTGCAGGGCAAGACGCAACGACGCGGAATAGCCCGCTATTCCAAGGAGTTGCAACGCCGCCATGTACCGCCACAAGCGTGCCATTCACGTTGTAGCGTGATTCACCCAGTAAGGTTTAAGGGCTCATAGGAATCTTGCACGCTACGATGCTGCTAAAGGCGCCTCTTTCTCAACCTGGCTCTTTACCATTGCTAAGCGGCTCGCTTTTGATGAACTCCGCTTGAATGGGCGGCAGGTACCGCTTGAGACAACGGAGACCATAACGGACGATCAACCTGGCGCCTGCGAAATGCTACAGACACAACAGCTACAGGAGCAGGTCCACCAGGCACTACGGCAGCTGCCGGAACCCTATCAGAGCGCTATCGCTCTGTCCTATATCCAGGAGTTATCGCTGCAACAGATCGCTGTTATAGAAAATTGCGCCATTGGCACCGTCAAATCAAGAATATTTCGCGCTAAAGAGCAGTTGCGTTCGCTGCTGCTCAATGTACAAGGTACTCGCCATGAATAATAGAGTTTCAAACTGTCAAGAAGTGGAACAGCAACTCGCTTGCAACCAACCTTTAACTTCCGAACAAGAGACGCATCTTGCAGGCTGTCCTTCCTGCCAGGATAAACAGGCGGCTTTTCAACAGCTGGATCAACGACTGATGGCGGTGTTCGACACACAGGTACCTAGTGTGGTGCTTCATACAAATTGACGATGATAGAAGCCTGCTCAGGCCAGGAGAGAAGGCGCAATGCGCAGGGAATGGCTCGCCCTTTTCAAGCATTGCAACGCAGTATCCTGGCCTCATTGCCATTTCGTATCGGTTTAGTCGCTACGACACTCGTGATTTTACTGGATCACATCATACACCTATTTCTTACCGCCTTTATTGTCACTATGGCGGCAACCTGACTGGGGAACCCCTGCTTTGATCGGCCGTATAACAGACTGAGAATTAAACGAGGAGAGTCCTGATGAATAGTATCCCCCAACAATCAGCAAGAAAACCGCTGCTCGCCATGGTAGCTTCGATAGTGATGCCAGGCCTGGGGCAACTCTATAACGGCCAGGCTACCAAAGGGCTGATCTTTTCCCTTCTAGGGCTTGGGTTGCTGGTTCCTGTCTCTGCTTGGATCGCCCTGCATGGGCCGGAACATCTTTTGTGGCTGAGTGCATGCATCGGTGCCCTGATCACAGTTTGTCTCTATCTCTATACCATTGTTGATGCATTCCGCACCGCGAAACGGATCGGAAAGAATTATACGCTTCAACCATTTAACCGTAGCTATATCTATATTCTGGTCTTTATCTTCGGTTACTTTTTTATCTACAGCGGCCTAGCGAGCTATACGCGGGAACAGCTGATGGAATCGTTCTGGATACCATCGCAAAGCATGTTACCCAATATTCTACAGGGTGATCTGATTCTGGCAGATAAACGGGTTAACTGTCTGGGTTGCAAATATCGTGTGCAGCGTGGCGATCTTGCTATCCTGGTCTCACCCAACGACCGCACCAAGCTCTTTATCAAGCGGGTTATTGGCTTGCCAGGTGACGAGATCGAAATTGTGCAGACAGAGGTCCGCGTCAATGGCCAATCTATTGTGAAAGAGCGACCGCAAAGCAGTCGTGACGCGGGGCATATCACCCTGCTGGAGCATGGTGACAAAGGCGACTATCCGGTGATCTGGCAACAGAATGCCGAGCATAGGCAAGACTACGCGCTGACAGTACCTAATGGCCATGTCTATGTCTTAGGCGATAATCGTGATGCAACCCATGACTCCCGCTTTATCGGACCAATACCTCTGATGGATGTTGTTGGCAAGGCAAAACAAATCTGGTTTTCGTACGATCGGGAAGCGGGCACAGTGCGCTGGGAGCGCATTGGCCTTGTGGTCGATAGTAACCGAGATTAGCTATTGAACGCTCCATCTCGTATCCTTCCTTCCAGAAGCCTCGACTTTGGATCAAGTGAATTTTTGGTTGGATATCGAGTTTATTCTCATATATTCGCTGGATAAATTAATGAGGTATCTGTAAGAATGGTTCGAGAAGTGACGAAACTGAGGTAGATAGCATATCCTTATTATTAAAATCATTCAGCAAGCAGTGGCCGGATAACTGTTCGGCCTGTTACACGGCGGATTTATGGGGCTAAAAAAGATCGGGCGTTTTATGGTTGGTGAAGAGCTGGGATCGGGTAACCAGGGAACGGTCTATCTCTGTCAGGATAGTCAATTGGAACGCCAGGTGGCTATCAAACTGCTCAATAAATCGTTGCGAGAGTCCTCTTTTCGCGATGAAGCACGAACCATGAGTAAGCTGCAGCATCCCAATATCGTCTCGATCTACGAGGCTGGTGAGCATCAGGGAGTCCCATTTTTGGTGTTTGAATATGCTCAAGGGGATCTGCTTTCAGATTTGATACAGGGTGAGCCCCTGGATCTGCTTCTGGCGCTGAAAATCTTTCAGGGGTTGTTGGAAGGGATGGGGCAGGCACATAAGGCTGGCATCGTGCATCGCGATTTGAAGCCCTCTAATATTATTATCAGCGCGGATCAGGTGCCAAAGATTATGGACTTTGGTATAGCCCGTCTGCTATCAGAGGCTAAGGGGCCTGATCATCAGCTGATCGGTACGCCTCGCTATCTGGCACCAGAATATCTCCAGGCCGGTAAAGTAGGGCCACATGTCGATGTGTTTGCTTTGGGGCTGATTCTGGATGAGATGTTAACGGGCATGCCGGTCTTCAGTGGCCACAATCAGCAGATGGTGGTTGAAGCAATTCTTAAACTAAAGCCAAAGCCTCCTTCTCAGTTCAATTCAGTCGTGAATGAGAAGCTGGACCGCTTTATTCTCAAATCTTTGGAAAAAGATCCCGCATTACGTTACTGCGATGCTCAGGAGATGTTGCAGGCCTTCCTAGAAATGCGTGCACCTGCTGGTGAGAGCCTTAGTTCTGTGAATGAGGCGAGCGGTACTGTGGATTTTTTATTGCGGCGCATGAAACGTAAGAGCGACTTTCCTGCGCTCTCCCAATCTGTTCGCAGCATTAATGCTATGGCTGATGTCAGCAATAAGGATGTCAATCAGATGGCGGGGGTAATTGTTAAGGATTTCGCTTTGACCAATAAAATCCTGAAAGTAGTGAATTCTGCTTATTATGGTCGTTTCTCAGGGAGTGTAGGAACCGTTTCTCGGGCGGTGGTTGTATTAGGCACCCAGGCTATACGCTCCTTGGCAGCTTCATTGATCTTTTTTGAGCATATTGAAAATAAAGAGCAAGCTGAATACCTGCGTGAACTGGTCTCTTCGGCAATGTTCCGAGCAACGCTTGCGCATCGTATGGCCAGTGAAATCGATAAAAGTGAGGCAGAGGAGTATTTTCTTACTGGACTGTTGAGTGACTTGGGTAAAATACTAGTGGCTTTCTATTTGCCAGAAGAATCAAAAGAGATTGTTCGTTTGATAGAGATCGAAGGCAGGGAGCCTATCTCGGTGCAGCATACTGTACTGGGTGTCAGCTTCGAGACGATTGGTATTGAGATCGCCAAACAGTGGAATTTTCCGAAATCGCTGACCGATAGTCTGAAATCTTGGCAAGGGGAGCACGCTCCGGTTAATCGTATTGAGAGGCGGCGCCTAGTGAGTCAGTTTGCCGATGAAACGATGGCGTTGATTGTTGAGGCAGGATTGGATAACAAGAAGGCAATGGATAAGCTGACAAAGAAGTATAAAAAAAGCTTGAATCTGAGTAGTAAAAAAGTTACGAAGCTGGCCCAACAGTCGGTAGAGGAGTTTCAGGAAGTCGCCCAGGCAATCTCTTCGGATATTTCAGGTCAGTTTATCAAAAGTCTTACAAGCAGCAGTGATCAGACTAAACAGGTTGAGGTTAAAAATGCGCCCTCAAAAGGTATTGATAGGGATGGACTGGGCGAAACTCAAATCCTTAATGAGGGGACTCAGGCGCTGAGTGATGAGGATACTACGCCATCATCACCATCATTTCCTTCATCTGAGGTAGATACAGAAGCACTCTTGATGGATGGGTTACAGGAAGTTACCGGGATGCTCGTGGGAGAGTGCCGTGTTTCTGAAATCTTTAATGTGGTTTTGGAAACCATGTATCGCGCTGTGGGTTTTCAACGAGTGATACTCGCACTTCTTAATCGCAAACAGGGTGAAATGGCTGGGCGGTTGGGTTTTGGTGAATCTGTTGATGAGTTCATTAAATCGTTTCATTTTCCTACGGCCTATCATGTTGATGTCTTTCACGGGGCACTGAAAAATGCTGTGGATGTCTACATTGCCGATGCTACTGATAAGAAAATCCAGGCAGATATTCCTGACTGGTATAAGCAGATCTCCAAAGCGGGCTCATTTTTGATTTTTCCAATCGTTGTCAACAAACATCCGGTCGGGTTGATCTATGCCGATCACTCCCAACCCAGGGGATTGGCGATTGATAAAAAGCGCCTCAATTTATTGAAGTCGCTTAGAAATCAGATAGTATTGGCTGTTAAACCTTAAAAAATCAGTTGACCGCTCCATTCTAATAACAGGTATCTGATTTTGAAGAAAATAGCTTCGATGGTTATGCTCACTCACCTATTGGGTGAATCACGCTATCCAACTGATCTTTTTAGGTTAAATAAAGCACCGGGCTACAAAGGTAACCCTCTGTAGCCCGGTGCAGGGCGCCAACCAATCGGTTGATTTACATGGTCTCTTTCACTTCAACGTTGGAGAGCTCACTTTCATTACCAGATGTGTCGTAGGCTGTTAATGCAAAGTAGTATGTGCCTGTTTGCAGATTCTCTACCACATAGTTAGTGAGGCTGCTGTCTTCGAGATCGACAATCGCTTCGAGGTTATTTGCAGCGGTACCCATGTAGAGTCTGTAGCCAGCGATTTCGCTCAGGCTTAGAGAGCTACCGTCTGTTCTGCTGCTTGGAGCCACCCATGAGAGAGCTGCGCTGCCGGTAGTTGTGGCTATTGTTGAGGCATCCACAGTCAGGCTTATCGGGCTTAATGCGGCACTGGCGGTTCCATCGGTTACACTGATAACGATATTGTTATAGAGGCCAGCGTCATCGTTGGTGGGTGTGCCACTCAATGTTCCCGTGCTGGTGTTGAAGCTGGCCCAGCTTGGACGATTGGTGATACGGAAGGTCAGACTGTCATTGTCAGCATCGGATGCATGAGGTGTGAAGTGGTATGTGTCACCGGCGGTAACGCTGAGAGCCGGCGTGCCACTAATGACCGGGGCCGTGTTAGGCGCCTCTACATCATGGATAGTCACGATACTGACATAAGGGTTATTGAGTGTGTAACCCGTGCTGGGTGAATTAAGATGAACTTCCAGGCTTTCGGAGCCTTCGTTAAGCGTGTCAGACAGGGTGGTGAGGCGAATGGTTTTGCTGGATTCACCATCCGAAAAAGTTAAGGGAGTCCAGACATAACCGTTGTAGTCCTGATGATTTACAGCATCAACACCATAAGTTCCGAAGTTAACGCTGGCTGTACCAGAGCTATTGCTGCGAGTGACCGTCAATGTGGCTGTGCTGCCTTCATTGACATCATATCCGTTTTTAACAAACTGGAAGGTACCACCCTGTGGAGCAACATCGGCAACGTTGATTCCGAAAGCTGCTAGGCTGGCTCGTGCTTGTCCATCGGATACGCTGATTATGATATTAGAGTAGAGGCCGGATGCATTGGAACCTGGGGTGCCACTGAGTCTACCGGTGCTGGTATTAAAGCTGGCCCAGCTAGGTAGGTTACTGACGGAGAAGGTCAATGCATCACCATCGGGATCGTTGGCTGTAGGTGTGAAGCTGTAGGCGCTGCCTTCTTGCAGGCTACCGGCCGGTGTGCCACTGATGGTAGGTGCCCGATTGGTGTTGGATACAGTTATGCTGAAGGCGCTCAACGATGCACTAGCTGTTCCGTCTGTAACGCTGATGCGAATATTGCTAGTCGTACCTGCATTATTAAAGCTGGGCGTTCCACTTAGCTGGCCAGTGGAAGTATTGAAGCTGGCCCAAGAAGGACGGTTGATAATGGAGAAGGTTAAGTTGTCATTGTCGGCGTCGCTTGCTGTAGGACGGAAGCTATAGGCTTCTCCTTCGGCTATCTGCGTTTGTGGCGCACCGCTGATCACTGGGGGGGTGTTTTCAGGAGGAGTGTTACCCGTGAGGCAGTCAGCTGGAGCGCTAAGGACCGCTTTTTCAGCCGAATAGGGGCCTGATTCTGCGCGAACTGCACAGGGGACGGCTTCTGGGTTTCTTACTCTATAACGCCATACTCCTTTTGAGTTAACGGTTGTTCGGGCAAGTTGGAGGTCGGTTTGGGAGAGGTAAACATCAACGATGCTACCTGGCTTACCATGCCCGGTGTAGAGCAAGAGATTTCTACTGTCTCGCCAAGCAGCCTTATCAAACGAAAAGTTGCCTGCTTGAGCAAGATTCGCTTCTGTAGAAAAAAGTGCGGCGAAGATGGCTAATGTGATAACTTTACGTGTTGCTTTCATGACCTTTAACCTTTAAAAAAATGATTCGTCTTCCTTACGATGTTGCTTACTATGGCGGTCGGAAAGGAGAGAAATGCACACACGACATCACAGTTTTACAGAACGGAATTCACACTTCTAAACAGGACACTCATGGTTACTGCGGATTCTAGGCTGAGTCTTTAGCCTGATTGGTTAGCGGTGCTTAAGCGATGC
>JARRQF010000095.1:18115-21615 GCA_037382065.1 Candidatus Thiodiazotropha sp.
GAGGGCTATACCAGCATCGGCCAACGGGGTAATTCCTCATGAGCATTCCCGGTCAATGAACCCGGAGCAAAAGACAAGCAAGATTGGATGATTATTTATTTCCCCAGCCCTTAATGGTGGGGTAGGGCTTACCCTACGACTTTTGCGACCACCCTCCTTAATAGAGAAAGGCCAGCTCCGCAATGCCGTGAAGTCCCATCGATAACCAATCTACATATATTAGAATGATCCGCCATCGCAAGCTGTATGACCGTGTTCTGACCCAATTCGTTTTAGATAGATAGGATGAACGTAGATGACATGAAGCAGGGTGCGTTGGGATTTTTCACAAATTCTTGTAGTGTGAGTGGGTTCACCCAATGGGTGAAGCGGTTAACTGGTTTTTTAGGTCTCATAAAGAGCCGGGCTACAGAGGTACTCCTCTGTAGCCCGGAGTTAGTGTCGGACAATTAGTTGATTTAATTGGTCCTTTTTGTTGCGATGTTGGAGAGCTCACTTTCATTGCCAGATCTGTCATAGGCTGTTAATGCAAAGTAGTATGTGCCTGCTCGCAGATCCTCTACCCTATGGCGGGTGAGGCTGCTGTCATCGAGATCGACTATCGCTTCGAGGTTATTTCTGTTGGTACCCATGTAGACCCTATAACCAGCGATTTCGCTCAGGCTTAGTGAGCTACCATCTGTTCTGGCGCTTGGGGCTACCCATGAGAGGGTGGCGCTGCCAGTGGCTGCGACTGCTTGTGCGGCATTCACAGTCAGGTTTATAGGACTCAATGATGCATTGGCGGTACCGTCGGTTACGCTGATGACGATGTTGGAATAGCTGCCTGCGTCATTATTGGTGGGTGTACCACTCAATGTACCTGTGTTGGCGTTGAAGGTGGCCCAGCTTGGACGATTTGTGATGCGGAAGGTCAGTTTGTCTTTATCAGCATCGGATGCGCTAGGTGTGAAGTGATATGCGGTACCAGCGGTTATGCTGCGAGCAGGCGTGCCGCTGATGACTGGAGCAGTGTTAGATGCCTCTACATCATGGATAGTGACGACACTGACAGAGGAGTTGCTGAGTGCATAACCTCTACTGGGTGAATTAAGATGTACTTCCAGGCTCTCGGCACCTTCGTTAGTTGTGTCAGGCAGGGTGGTAAGCCGGATGGTTTTACTGGATTCACCATTTTGGAAGGATAAAGGTGTCCAGGTGTAACCGGTATAGTCCCGATTATTTACGGCGTCGACACCATAAGTTCCGTAGTTAACGCTGGCTGTACCAGAGCTATTGCTGCGAGTGACTGTCAATGTGGCTGTGTTGCCTTCGTTGACATCATATCTATTTCTGGCGAACCGGAAGGTACCGCCAGTACTAGCCCGTTGAGCAACATCGGCAACATTGATTCTGAAAGGTGCCAGGCTGGTTCGTGTGCTTCCATCAGATACACTGATAATGATATTTGAGTAGACACCAGATGCATTGGAGCCCGGGGTACCACTGAGTACGCCTGTAGAGGCGTTGAAGTTGGCCCAAGAAGGACGGTTGGCGATGGAGAAAGTGAGGTTGTCGCCATCTGCGTCTCTAGCAGCAGGTGAGAACCGGTAGCTGGCACCTTCCGCTACTGATGTGGCTGGTGCTCCACTAATAGTCGGTGCCCGATTAGTGTTGGATACGGTTATGTTGAAGGCGCTGAGTGAGGCTCTGGCAGTGCCATCAGAGACACTGATGCGAACATTGCGAGTTGTACCTGAGTTATTATGGTTGGGTGTTCCACTAAGCTGCCCAGTGGAAGAGTTGAAGCGGGCCCAAGCGGGACGGTTGACAATGGAGAAGGTTAAGTCGTCATTGTCGGCGTCACTCGCTGTAGGACGGAAGCTATAGGCTTGTCCCTCGGCAACCTGGGTTCTTGGTGTACCACTGATCACTGGACGGGTGTTTTTAGGAGGAGGGGTGCTGTTGCCCCCCACGTCTTCTCCAGTGAGGCAGTTAGCTGGTGCGTTAAGGACCGCTGTTTCAGTCGAAGAGGAGCCTGATTCTGCGCGAACTGTACAGGGGATGGTTTTTGGGTCTCTTATTCTATAAAGCCATGCCCCTTTTGAATTGACAGTTGCTTGGGCAAGTTGGCGGTTGGTTCGAGAGAGGTAAACATCAACAATGCTACCAGGCTCTCCATGCCCTATATAGACCAAGAGATTTCTACTACTTTCCCATGCCGCTTTATCAAACGAAAAGCTACTACCTGCTTGAGCAAGATTCGTTTCAGTAGAAAAAAGTGTCGCGAAGATGGCTAATGTTATAATTTTGCGTGTTGCTTTCATGACCTTGGCCTCTAAGAGTGTCTCCCTGAAATTGAAGTGCTAACTATGGCTGTCAACGGTGTATTTTATGCATACACAATGTCACATTTTCGCAGAACAGAAGTCACACTATTGATAGTTTTCATCAGCAGTGTGAATTGGCTCGAAAATCTGCATGAAAGAGATCACACTTTCGTCAGGAAGCACCCTGTTGTTTTATGTTCTAAAGGGGGTTGTCGCGCAATGATTTTTGTCTGATAGATATATCCCTTAAATACAGGAAGGAGGATTGGATAAAAGTGATCACTGTTATTTTATTTATTGCTTGTTTGATGGCTTCTTAGTAACTGACCGGTATTCTCAGGAAATCCATGTTCAATTGCGAATTCTCATTTAAAAGAGTCTGGTTTTTCGGAGAATGATTTTAAACTATATTTAATAAATTGCACTACCATTTTGTTTTTTTATTGAACCTAAAAAATCAGTTGACCACTTCATTTTTAATAGCTGATTCCTGATCTTGATGAAAATAGCTTCAATGCTCATGGTTACCTATTGTGAGCAATCGTACTACAGCGTAAATTACACGCAGTTCAACTGATTTTTTAGATTTAAGTGAAGAATAATATCAAGATTGTTTACATTGTTTAGCTAGCGATGTGTTGGTAATCCAAGCTACTTGAAAATGGATCTTGTGCCAAAGATTATCATCCTCAAGTAAACGTACAATGGATGCCTCCAAGTGTTCTCCCTGATCTAGCAGTTGGGCTATGGTTCGATTTTCGTGCCGAGGGATATAGCCAAGGTGCTCATTCTTGAACCACACAGCAATAGCATAGCGATCATGAGGGTTGTATGGTTCTCGTTTGAGATGCAAAATCTCGCCAACCTGCAGAAATGGCCAGATGGCGGGGCCACGATGATATTGGAATCCTGCAAGTGGTGATTCCTGTAGGACGACTCTATGTTTACTCTGGAAAAATGCCTTTTTTTCATGGAAGCACTGAGTCAGATATCGACCTGGTATCTGTATCAATGTGGCAAGAATATTGTGATGCTTCATTCTTTATGCTCCTATGATGTGGAAAGATTAACCTAGTACTAGTGTGGTGCTTCATACAAATTGACGATGATAGAAGCCTGCTCAGGCCAGGAGACAAGGCGCAATGCGCAGGGAATGGCTCGCCCTTTTCAAGCATTGCAACGCAGTATCCT
>JARRQF010000096.1:0-3219 GCA_037382065.1 Candidatus Thiodiazotropha sp.
GCTTCCCTTCGGGCGAGACGCTAAGCGGTCATCCGCGTTGTTGCGCGCCTTGGAAAGGGAGAAGCCATTCCCGGCGGCACGCGCCTAGCGGCTAACCGCTTAGCGTCACGCTATAATCGCCAATTTGTATGAAGCACCACACTAGTCTCAGGCATGGGAAACATTGCTTTATTCCATTCCAATCTCTTCGCGGCATCAACTGCACCCATCGGTTTTATTGACGCCATTAATAAAAACAGAATAACCGGTTGGACAAAGGATGCGGATATACCCAATACTCCCATTTCTGTACATGTTTTTTGCTATCCCCGTGGTGAAAGTAAAGCCTTCGAAATATGAGGACTATTGTTGGTTTAGAATTACTCTAACTTGTAAGCCACCTTCGGTTTGATTGGCCAAAGATAACTCTCCTCCGTGGGCAAGAATAATACTATTGGCAACTGCTAGGCCTAGACCGGTTCCCCCTGTTTTCCTGTTACGTGATGACTCAAGTCGAAAGAAGGGTGTTATCACCGCTTGCAGTTGCTCAGTGGGTATACCGGGACCACTATCTTTAACAAGGATCTCTACTCCGGAATCTATTGCGGAGAGAAAAACTTCAGTTGTGGCACCATATTTCAACGCATTTTCGATAAGATTATTAAACGCTCGCTTTAACGCAACTGGACGGCATACAAATTTCAGTCGCTCTGGACCATGGTATGTCGCATCACCGCCCAAATCGGCATGATCATCGACCACGCTTTGCAATAGAGCGGCTAGGTCAGTGGTGCGGGCCTGCTCGTCTGCTGCCTCATCACGGGCAAAGTTAAGTGTAGCAGACAGGATAGCCTCCATCTCAGAGAGTGTTGTGAGGGTCTTTTCGCGCATTTCAGGGTCTTCGATATACTCGGCTCGTAAGCGCAAAGTCGTAATCGGGGTGCGCAGATCGTGAGAGACAGCGGCAAGCATCTGTGAACGATCGGTGATGTGCTTGTGCAGACGTTCTTGCATGCGGTTAAAGGCACGAATGGTATGGCGTACCTCCCTTGGGCCTTTTTCAGGAAGAGGGGATTGGGAGTGGCCCAAACCGAACCGCTCAGCCGCATCTGCCAGTTGGGCCATTGGCTGGGCCATTCGGCGAGCGATCAGTAGGCCGCTGATAACCAGAACGACTATTACCAAGAAAAGGAGTTGTAGGGTTCTATTGGCCCATGGAGGCGCCTTTTCAAAATGTTTGGTGCTGAAGTTTAACCAGATGCCATCCCAAAGATGGATTGAAATATTTAACTTTGTCAGGTCGTGTGGATTATTCCGATCAAAAGGGGAATGGTTATGCTTTGTGACTTGTTGGTGTTTGAATTCAGCTTGTACGCGCACGAATAAACGATTCTTGATATTCAGAGTGTGGCGCAGTTTATGAGCGATTACTTTTTCCATTGAGTGTATTGGTGGCGATGTGACGCGAGGTAGCTTGCTGAGGGTTATGTCATCACCAGGTCCGAGAATCTGCTTAATGATGCGTTGCCGTTCCTTGATGTCCACATTATTGACCAGTCTGGCCAGTGTAATGACACGTTCCACCAGGCTAAATTGATTGCGCTCATCGAAGCGCTTTTTGCGTTCATCATGCAGCAATACAGCACTGATAATAATTAACAGGAGTGTGGTGCCAATCAGTAGTGCCAGGGTGCGTCCAGCCAGGGTGTCAGGCCAGAGGCGCATGTTTTGACTCCACCTTGGGGGCAAAAAGGTAACCACCACCGCGAATGGTTTTGATGATCTGCGGGGTGCGGGGTTGATCGCGCAGCTTCCTGCGTAGACGGCTGACCAGGGTGTCGATGGCACGGTCAAAAGCGCGGGATTCTCTTCCTCGGGCTAGGTCCAGTAATTGATCCCGAGTTAGTACCCGGCCAGGGCGAGTGACAAATACCATGAGTAGGGTGAATTCTGCGGTGCTTAAAGGAACCAGGGTCTGTTCCGGGTCGATCAGTTCGCGTGCGATTGGTAGTAGGGTCCAGCCGAGAAAAGTCAGGTGATCAGGTACTTCCTGAAATGGTTGGCCAGGCAGGTTGCTCATGCGCCGCAACACCGCTTTGATGCGGGCCAGTAACTCTCTGGGGTTAAAGGGTTTGGCCAAATAGTCATCAGCTCCCATCTCCAAGCCGATGATGCGGTCTGTCTCCTCACCCATTGCCGTCAACATAATCACAGGAATATTTGATTCAACCCGTAGGTTGCGGCACAGAGTTAGACCATCCTCTCCTGGCATCATCAGGTCGAGCACAATCAGATCGATAGCGGCATCTTTGAGGGTCTTTTTCATCTCTGTTCCATTCGCTGCGGTCGAAACGCGGTAGCCGTGGTCAGAGAGAAAGCGCTGGACCAGGGTACGAATCTCCTGGTGATCATCGACAACAAGAATATGTGGTTGATTATCCATTCTTGCAGTTTAACCTAAAAAAATCAGTTGACCGCCAAGATCTGACGTAAGGTAATGAAATGCCAGGTAAATTATCAACGGTTTATCATCCTAAAAAGGTCAGTTGGATAGCAATGATTCTAGGTTAAGAATTGATTGGTAAGCAAAAGTTACATTGTGACGTTTTGTGTCAAAGCGCAGCTGTGTCATCAGCTGTCACAAATACGTAGAGTTTTGGCAACGCCCAGACACAGTCAGAGAGTCTAATAGCAATCGTCGACAAGACAAAGCAATCCAAGATTAGGAGTCTGAAATGAACAAAGGTTTAAAACTTAGCATGCTTTCCGCTGTTATTGCCACAACCGGCCTGTTTGCTGTTATGCCTGCGGTCAACGCTGGTTGGGGGGGTGAACATGGTCATTGTAACCGTAGTGAGATGCGTGGCGAGCCAAGAATAATAAACGGACGGAGAAATGGTTCAGCAATGAATCGTAATCTGGATTTAACTGCTGAAGAGGCAAAAACACTGGTCTCCGCACGCTTGATTATGCGCGGCAATGATCGGCTAAAAGTTGGGCAGGTGACCGAAAAGGACGCATCTACCTATTTGGTTGATATCGTCACAGTTGATAATTCATTGGTTCGGCAGATGGAAGTGGATCGCAATAACGGTTTGCCTCATAAGTTTGGGCGTTCCAGGTATTAATATACTAACTAGTGTGGTGCTTCATACAAATTGACGATTATAGAAGCCTGCTCAGGCCAGGAGACAAGGCGCAATGCGCAGGGAATGGCTCGCCCTTTTCAAGCATTGCAAT
>JARRQF010000096.1:3228-14648 GCA_037382065.1 Candidatus Thiodiazotropha sp.
GGTCATCCACGTTGTTGCGCGCCTTGGAAAGGGAGAAGCCATTCCCGGCGGCACGCGCCTAGCGGCTAACCGCTTAGCGTCACGCTATCATCGTCAATTTGTATGAAGCACCACACTAGAATCAGAGATTATAAATAGTTATTGTTTGTGGAAGAAGATAATATGAATGCTATCAATACGAAAAAGTGGTCAACACCTGTCACAATTGGGGCAGGTCTGTTTGTCACAATATCTGGCACGATGATGTTTTTTGGAGTACACAGACCCATTGAGTTGGCTCATGAGTGGATTGGGTTATTGTTTGCAGTAGCTATCTTATTCCACATTCTTAACCACTGGAACTCTTTTCAAAAATACTTTTCACAACGCATGGCTTTGGGTTTAGTCGGTGTTATTGTGCTGGTAACCGGTTCATTAATTGCGGTTTCAGCTACGAAAGAGGGGGGTGATGTGAAGATGGCTATGATTCATAGTTTCGAAGGTTCACCCTTGACGGAAGTGGCTCCGCTTTTGGACGTGAGTGCAGAGAGTATTGTTTCACGATTTGAAGCGGCTGGTTTTGAAGTGCGAGGAACTGAGCAAACTATTGAAAAGATTGCTGCGGTGAATGGCACTGAGCCTAGGCGTCTGATGGGGGTGTTGTTTGGTCACTAGTTTTACCTCATTCTTACGCTCAGGAGACTCTGAACAAACCTAAAAATCGGCTTCACAAAAGCCTGTAACGGCACGATCGGCATGCCAGGAGAGGGGCATTTCCCTCTCCCTTACAACACCCTCCCTTGGAGGGTGTTGTAAAAGCATGCCGCGAATATTCGCAAAAGTTGTAGGATGTGGTGAGGTATGAACCGCATCATGATTTTTGATCATGTGCCAATATTTGAGTGAGATATTCCATGGTGTTTTTAAACCGATAGGTCACTCTTTTTAAAGTTGCGATAAAATTCGTGATTGCGTAGGATGCGGTGAGCGGTGCGAACCGCATCAATAGTGGGGTGGCTCACGAACATCAGTGATGCGGTTCGTACCTAACCACATCCTACGTTTCATCCCTTAATGGTGGAACAGAACCCCACCCTACGACTTTTGCGACACCCTCTTGCGGGAGAGGGAGAATATATAACCGGTGAGCAAAGCGAACACCTTTAAGTATGCTGGATCAACCCAGCTTATTTAAGTTGGGCAATGTGAAGGGTACGTTTGTGGTGGTGCAGGGCAAGGGTCGCTCCTGCACTGTCGTTTTCGCTTGCGGAGTCTGTGTCATCCAATCATTCGCTTGATTGTTACGGACGTTGAAGCAAGAAGCCTCGCCCAAAGCAACTTGTTGCGCCGGGCGGGGAGTAGTCACCGTCCTTTAGGACGGGGTAGTTGACAGACTAAGGGCCTCTATGGCGATCTGCTTGGCTTGGGTGAAATCGCTTTTACCACTTCCCAGTTTGGGGATGGCCTCTACAGGAATAAGTAGCGAGGGCTTCATCAGCGGGTTAAGCGCGGAATGGTCGATTAATTTTTTCAACTCATCCTGCGTTACTGAGCCACTGTAGAGTAAAATCACCTTTTCCCCTTTTTTATCATCGGGTAGTGCTGTTGCCAGCACTTCTGCTTCTTCAGGAAGCAGTTCGCTAATCGATCCTTCAACAGCGCCGAGACTGACCATCTCGCCACCGATCTTTGCGAAACGTGAATAGCGGTCAATGATGGTGAGAAAGCCATCTTCATCCAGATGGCCTTTATCACCTGTTTTGTACCAGCGCTTGCCGTCAAGCTCAATGACAGCTTCGAGACTCTTCTCTCTATCGTTTAGATAGCCAAGCATGACTTGTGCGCCACCGAATAGAATCAGACCATCTTCGCCAAGTGGAAGGTTTTCCATGGTTTGCGGGTCGACAATTCGAAAGCTTCCACCTGGTAGGGGCAGACCGACCGTTCCTGTTTTGGAGCCTTGTTGCACATGCCAATTATTCGGATCGATGCGATCTGGAATATTGACACTGGCTACTGGCGTGGTTTCAGTTGCACCATAGCCCTCATAAAGCTCTTTGTTAAACTTTAGTTTGAATTGGTCTCGGACTTCAGGGTTGAGTTTTTCGGCTCCGGCGACAACGATGCGCAGGGAGTCGAGCATCAGAGGATGGACGCGCCGATTACGGGTGAATAACCTTAGAAAGGTTGAGGTGCCGCAGAAGATCGTTGCTTGATAGCGAGCGATCGCTTTGGCAATGGTCTGGGCATCTGTGGGATCGGGATGGCAGATGGCTGGCATACCCTCTACAAGTGGCATCAATCCGGTTATCGTTAGGCCAAAGGCGTGGAACAGAGGAAGCGTCGCCATCATAACGTCTTCGTGACGGCTGTCGATGATGTCAGAGACCTGGCGGATGTTGGCCATGATATTGCGATGACTCAAGACAACGCCTTTAGGTTCACCCTCGCTGCCACTGGAGAAAAGAATCGCGGCGGGTTGTTCCAGGTCAGTCGTTTTGCCGAATAGAGTGTACAACAGACGGGCAGGTAACAGGATTGAGGCGGTTAGCAGTGCGATTTTACTGAAGGGGGTTATCTCATCCTTTAGCTCTTCAAGATAGTAAACGCTTACCTTCCCAAATAGGCTGCTTAGGTCGATACCTTTCTGTTGCAGTTTTTTGATAAAGCGATGTGACGTGTAGATGCTCTTGAGTTCGGCTTTATCTACAGCAGCATTAAGTGCTGTCAGGCTGGCTGTGTAATTCAGATTGACCAGGGTCTTGCCGCTTAGCAGAGCTGCCAGATTGGTAATAATGCCAGCACTACTGGTCGGCAGCAGCAGGCCGATATTTTGCTCTGGAGTGCGCTTACGAATCAGTCGGGAAAAAGCGATGACGCTAGTAAGGGTCTTATAACCTGAGAGGTTTGTTCCTCCTTGGGCATCAGCCAGGCAGAGTTCGCTGCGACGTTTCTTGGCGGTACGCAGCCAGGCCAGAGGGATGGTGTCCAGTTGGCGGGTATGCTGATCCCAGGCTTCAATGGAGAGGTCGAGAATCTGCTGCTTTAACTGATGAGCCGGGGTCTGAAGGGGCAGGGGCTTACCAAAGGCTACGATGACATCAGTGCGTAATCGGGTGTTACGGTTCTGTTGGAGTTTTTCACTAGAGAGCGAAAAGCGACTACCCCAGAGTCCTCGCAGGTAGAAGGGCAGAATGACTCCGTCAACATCCTCGACACACTTTTCATAACCCGATTTAAACTCACCCAGGTGCCCATTGCGACTGATGGCGCCTTCTGGAAAGAGACAGACCACTTCGCCAGTTCGCAGTAAGTTATTGATGGTACTGAAAGCTTCTTTGCTGGCGCTTGAAGCGATCGGGATCACGCCAAACAGATCAAGAAACCATTTTAGATACCAGCGCTGATAGATCCCCCGCTGCATGACAAACCGGACCGGGCGAGGGCAGGCGATCTGGATCATGGCCCAGTCAAGCCAGCTGATATGATTGCCAAGCATCATCACACCACCTTGGGCAGGAATATTTTTAAAACCCAGCACCTCAATCCGATGGGTGCTGGAAAAGATTCGGGCAATAACGAACCTTACCAGTGATTGGGGTAGTTGATAGGCGGTGTATAGGGCGCCAGCCAAGGCCGTCATGGTAAGGAGATGGAAGAGGCCGATGCTATCGATGCCCTGGATAGCGAAAAATACCGTCAGGCCAAGAAACCCCAACATAACCAGATTCTGTACTAAGTTATTGCCAGCCAGAACGGTACCCAGTTCCTCTTCTTTGGCATGGAACTGAATGAGTGCGTTTAGCGGTACGATGAACATTCCGCCTGAAATACCCAGCAGCAGGAAGTTGAGTACTAGCGACAGGCTGGATTGCAGTTGAGGTAGCAATAACAGGGCGATGACGATACCCAGTGATCCGAGGGGTATCAGGCCGGTTTCGATATGGTGGCGAGAGGTGCGTCCAGCGATTAGTGAGCCGATGATGATGCCGATACCAGAGCAAGCCATCAGTCCCTGGATAAGCAGCGTGTTATCCCATCCCATGGTCTCTTTTGCGAAGGCAGGAAAGGCGGCAAGTACAACCTGTGAGATTCCCCAGAAGACCGATAGCCCAACGACCGAGAGCCAGATGGGGCGACTATTGAGCAGCTTGCGGAAATTGTTGCGTAAATAGTGGCCCCTGGAATAGCTGTTCCAATCAAAATGTTTGTTGGCTATTGCTGTTTTGGTGGGACGTAGACGCAGGGTAAATAAGAACTCCAGCAGTGCGCAGGCGACCAGTAGCCAGCCAACTGGCGCGATGATCTGTAGTATGGCGTGTTCATTGGCGTAGCTCATGTCAGTCAGACGTGTTTCAAACAGCAGGGAGTAGATAACAATACCGGCAAGGATTGCAACGATGGTGGTTGCTTGCACGATGGCATTGGCGGTGGTGAGCCGTTCATTGCCTGCCAATTCTTTAATGTAGCCATATTTAGCAGGTGAGTAGAAGGCGCTCTGCATAGCCAGCAGAAAGGTGAGAGCAAATGATAATTCAAACCATCCCTGATAGTAGGAGAAGGTGATTAGCAGGGTCAGTCCCACCGCGATAGCAGCGCTGACCTGCATGATTTTGGGTTTTTTGTATTTATCAGCAAGAAAGCCTGAAGGGGTGAAAAGCAGAATGAAAGGAAGCAGTATCAGTCCGTTGACGATGGCGGTTAGAATGATCTGAGTTTGTCCCTCATAGATCTTGAATACGGTATTCTGGATCACGATTTTATGGCCTAGATCGACAAAGGCGTTTAGAAAGATGATGGTGATGAACGGGATGAACCCGGTGCGTTTGAATAACTTATCCATAATGCTCTGTTCTAGGTGGTTTGATAGGTGGTTTAAGATGATAAAGCGGCGTATCTATAAATACTACGATAAAAGCAAAAGTCTTGTTCTCTATAACCGAAGGTATTATCTTTTAATACTTTAGTATAGGATTATGCCATGGCACAGACATCACAGTTAATTGCGGTGTTAAAAAAGGCACTCAAGGCGCATGGCATGACCTATGCGGATATCGCCCATCATCTTAATCTCTCTGAGGCAAGTATTAAACGTCTGTTTTCTCAGAAACGCTTTACGCTTCAACGTCTTGATGAGATTTGCCAGCTTATTGGTCTGGATATCTCCGATCTGGTTCAGATGCTCAATGAAGAGGCATCTGGGCAGATATCGGGTCTCTCTTTGGCACAGGAGCAGGAGATTGTTTCAGATCTAGAGTTGTTACTGGTCACTGTTTGTGTACTCAATCGCTGGACGCTGGAGGAGATTGGTGACTATTTCGAGATTTCCGAAGCGGAGTGTATTAAGCATCTGGCCCACCTGGATAGACTCAGGATGGTGGAGCTGCTGCCTGGTAATCGTCTTAAACTTCTGGTGTCACCTCGCTTCAAGTGGCGGGAGAACGGACCTATACAGCAACTCTTTCTTGAGAAGCTACAGTCGGATTTTTTCAACGCACGTTTCGATCATGCCAAAGAGCGGCTGATTGTGCTTAACGGTATGTTGGCACCAAGCTCCTTCGCTGTTTTTCAGCGTAGAATGGAGCGCTTGGCTCGTGAGTTTGATGAGCTCTCCAACGATGATGCGCGGCTGCCACTACAGGAGCGGGATGGCACCACCGTGGTGATGGCAATGCGTCCCTGGCGTTATGGACTATTCAATCGATTTAAGAAGAGCCAGATTTGATAATGGTTTTTGTTTTGCGTCAAGCAGCATATGGAATCAATCATCCGAAAGAAAGAAACTCCTACCTACACCAAGTATCTGAGAACATAGGGTATCATGTTGGCGACCTTTGCTGTAAACAGGGCATACAATAACTGAGTGAAGGGGAGCTTACCTAACTGCGTGAAAAGGCTCGTCGTTCAGAGTAGGGGATGAGTAGCACAGGCACCATAGGTGTCCATGTTATTTGCTAACCAGAATAATAGGAGAACATCTGCAAATTTTATGCGGCGTTTCATTCTCATCCTAGTCTGTGTGTTGGCTTCTCAGCCCATTTTTGGGCTCAATGTAACGGTTAATGTCAAAGGCTTGAAGTCTCAGCTCAAGGATAATGTGTTGGCCTACCTCTCTATTGAGCAGGAGAAAACACATAAGAGTTTGAATGAAGCAAGACTCCATTTTTTGAATGACAAAGCAGAGGAGGAGATCCGCAAAGCGCTTCAGCCATTTGGCTATTTCAAACCGGTTATCAATGGCGTATTGCAGAAGACTAAGCGGGGTTTTGTGGCAACCTACGATATTCAGTCTGGGCCCCCCATCAGGATCAAAGAGATCGATTTCCAGGTAAATGGAGAAGGTCGGTCTGACCCTCGTATTATTGCAGATTTTCCAATCAAGCTAGAGAGTGTGTTGGATCAAAGTCTTTATGAGGCCGCGAAACAGAATTTGCTCGCTGATACCATCGAATTTGGTTATCTGGATGCGCGTTATACGGAACATCGAGTAGAGGTTAACCTCAAAACTTATAGCGCAGCGCTAAAACTATATCTGGATACGGGAATGCGTTTTCGTTTTGGTAAGGTCTATTTCAACCAAGACGTGATGGATCCAGAATTTCTTGCCCGATATGTCACCTTTAAGGCAGGAGATCCCTTTAATCAGGACGCCTTGTTTAATTTACAGAGCCACCTGATTGATAGTGAGTATTTCAAACGGGTCGAGGTGGCAAGTCGGCGAGGCGAGGTTAAAGGGGATCGGGTTCCGATTGATATTAACTTAGTACCCAATAAGCGTAACCGCTACCGTATTGGTCTCGGTTACGCCACCGATACAGGTCCCAGGCTGACCTTGGATTGGAGAGATCGACGTATTGGTAGAAAGGGGCACCATATGAGCAGCAAGCTTCAGATTTCTAAACCAATCAGTAGTTTGAGTAGCGAATATACCGTCCCGCTGGCACGTCCTGCTGCAGATTATATTAGTTTTGGTACCTCTCTAGAACACTTTAATTCCGATACTAATCAGGGGGATCGGGTGTTATTGAAAGCTACTCACTCAGTCAGTCTGGAGCGGGGTTGGCGGCGTAGCTTGGCATTAGAATACAGTTATGAGGACTTCAAAGTAGGCGACCAGGAGGATATTGCTCATCTGCTGGTGCCGAGTGCTACCTGGTTGCGTATAAAATCAGATGGAAAGGAGCGGATACTAAAGGGCAAACGACTGAGTTTTCATATCGAAGGAACAAGCAATACTATTTTATCGTCTACACGCTATCTTCAACTGACTACCAATGGAAAATTTATTCAGGGGCTGGGGGACGGAGAGTGGCGCCTGTTAAGCCGCGCTGAACTAGGGGCAACCTGGTCCGATGATCTACTTGAACTGCCACCCAGTAAACGCTTTTTTAGCGGCGGAGATAATACGGTACGAGGTTTTAAATATCAGGTCTTGGGACCTGTTGATGATTCAGATGAAGTGATTGGTGGACGTTATTTGGCAGTGGGTAGCCTCGAATTGGATCGGCATATAAGTGGCAAATGGAGTGGTGCTCTATTTGTCGATGTGGGAAATGCCTATGATCCTGACTATGATTCAGAAACCGCCTATGGCGTTGGATTTGGTGTTCGCTGGAGGTCACCAGTTGGCCCGATTCGAGGTGATATCGCTTCTGGCACTGATGGGGATAATCGAAGCTGGATGCTACATGTGGTGGTGGGACCTGAACTATGAAACCTAGATTGAAGCGTATCTCTCTCTATCTAGGTGGTCTGCTGGGGCTATTATTGATTCTTCTTATTGCGGGGTTGCTCTATCTGGGATCAAGTCAGGACGGGGCACGGCGTCTGTTCCAACTTGCGCAAACATGGTTGCCTGGTGAGTTGAGTTATCGATCGATAGAGGGGCGCTTGGCGGGACCTCTGGTGGTGGATGGGTTGAGCTATCAGCAGGCAGATGGCTTGCTGTTTGAAACAGAAACCCTTCGCTTTGATTGGCGTCCTTCGGCGCTATTGAAGGGAGGTCTGCATATCCTTGAATTCACCCTTCGGGGGACAACCGTCGCACTGCCAAAAAGCGAGTCTGAAACGTCAAGTTCTGAGCCGTTTCAAGGGGTGGCTCTACCCTTGGGGATATCTATTGATCATTTTGCCAGTGAGAATTTCCAACTCATTCCAGGCCCTAACCAAGATCCCATCACTATTAATCAAGTTGAGTTCAAAGCGGTTGCCGAGGGCGATCAACTGCTGGTCTCGATGTTTTCCGTGGAGGCATTTTCAGCCGGTCTCAAGATTAATGGCGAAGCAGGCCTGGTGGGTTCCCTGCCATTGGTGTTCAATCTGGAGTGGTACTATCAGCTGCCTGATGGTCCTGGTTTAAGTGGACAGGGGAAGATTAGTGGTGATCTTCAAAAATTGCATGTGCAACAAACCCTGGCACCACCGATATCCGGTTCTCTAAACGCTAGCCTGTTTAAGTTATTGGAGTCTCCGACGTGGGAGGCTGTTTTGGCATTGGATGAAGCTCAGCTTTCAGAGTTTAGTTCGGAATTTCCTGCCAGCTTGAAAGGGCGTTTGTCAGCACGTGGCGGGATTGATAACGCCAGAATAGAGAGCCAACTGAAATTGAAAGAGCCCTCTCTGGGCGAGTTGAGTAGTGAACTGATTGCAAATTATAGCGGTGGTAAGCTGAAGGTTGAGTCGTTGGAAATAACCAATCCACAAGCACTCAAGATGGTGGGAAAAGCGGAATACCAGTTACAGGAAGAAGATTTAAGTGCCGAAGTGACATGGCAAAGTTTGCGTTGGCCATTGAGCGGAAAATCGAAAGAGTTCAGTAGTGAACAGGGCGAGGTCAGGCTGCAAGGGCATCTCGATGATTACACATATAGCCTTACGACGGACATGGGTAGAGCGGAATTTCCGGATATTCAGCTAAGCGCATCTGGCACTGGGAATTTACAGGGGCTGAAGTTTGAGCAGTTAGTGCTGGCTCAGCAGCAGGGTAAGATTGAGGGTAGTGGTGAAGTTGGTTGGTCCCCAGCAATTGAATGGCGCATGGACCTGAATGGTAAACAGATAAATCCAGGTCTGTTGCAACCTGAGTTTCCAGGTGAGCTTGCCTTTCATCTGACAAGCGACGGAATTTTATTGGATGGGAAACCTGAACTGAAAGTGCGCTTAGATGATCTGAGTGGAGAGCTAAGAGACTACCCTCTGCAGGCCAATGGGCAACTCAAATATCAACAGGGGGTGGTCGATCTGCAAGCGTTGGACCTCCATGCTGGGCCTAATCTGATTCAGGCAGAGGGTAAGTTGGGGGATCGATTGGCGCTTGACTGGTCGGCGAATCTTCCTGAATTAGCCTCTTTATGGCCCGGCCTGTCTGGTGCTTTGAATGGGGCGGGAAAATTGAAAGGAACGCCTGACAAGCCTCAGATTGAGGGCAAATTAAGTGGCAAGGCGTTGGCTTACCAATCTTTTGGTATGGAGACTGTTGAGGGGCAGGTAGGTATAGATATGGATGATGCCCAACCGATAGCGATCTCACTAAAGGCCGGCGGGCTGAGTTATGAGGGAAAGCGATGGGATAACTTTCAGGCAGATGTTAGCGGTACGCTTCCAAAGCACCAAATAAGCATAGCATTGCAGGGCATACAGGTTCCTCAGCTCTCATTGAAGGCCCAAGCCGGACTCGACCGTTCTAATAACTGGTTAGGTCAGTTGCAACAGCTGTTGTTTGCGTCACCAGAAATTGGAAAATGGCAACTTGCACAACCGGTTGATTACCAAATCGGTAGCCTCAGTCAGCAGCTTGAGCATTTCTGTTTAGTCTCTGGAAAAAGTCAAGCGTGTGGTAGCTATACCGGGCAGATAGATAAGCGCTGGAACGCTGAGTTACAGATAACTGATCTCGATCTTAAGCGACTGCAAGCCTGGTTGGCAGGTGTTACTCAGTTGACGGGGCGGTTGGTCTTGCAGGCTGAATTATCCAGTAAGGCGCCAGGACAATTAGAGGCTAAGATCGAAGGTGAGGTGCCTAATGGTGAGCTCAAGTTCTCTATAAGCGGAGTTGAGCAGCGCATTGTTTTTTCCAAAAGCGACATGATCGCAACGCTTGATTCGACGGGCGTGGAGGCGAAGATAAACCTGCCACTTCAACGGTTAGGTGGATTCAAGGGCGCGATATCGCTGCCAGGTTTTAAGCTGGATAGTGCTGACTTTGGCAAGCAGAAGATGAAGGGGCAAATCAACGGTGGCATTAAGGAGTTGTCTATTGTGTCACTGTTGGCACCGCAGTTTAAAAACAGCCATGGTGAATTGAGCATCAATTTTGATCTCGGTGGTGAATTGGCTTCACCGCAGTTGAAAGGGAAAGCAAGACTCAATAATGGTGCTTTTGATATTCCAGATCTTGGTGTAGAGCTGAGCGAAATGTCGCTGACTATCTCAGCACCTGAACTGGATCAATTGACGGTGAGCGGAACGGTTCATTCTGGTGATGGCAAGCTTTCACTGCAAGGAACCACCCGTTTGGATGCTGAGCAGGGATTTCCCTCTAAATACCAAATTAAAGGTAAGAATTGGCTGGCTGTCGATCTACCCGAGGCCGAGGTGCAGATCTCTCCCAACCTTACCTTTACACAGGACGCCAAGAAGCGTGAGTTAATCGGGGAACTCCATGTGCCTTATGCCCGTTTGCGCCCCCGAGAGTTACCTCAATCAGCTGTCTCTGCAAGTAAAGATGTTGTTGTGACAGGTGGTGAAAACCAGCAGAGTAAGCAAAATGATATCCCAGTGTATGCCAAGATACGGCTTAGTCTCGGCAAGCGTGTCAGTTTTGATGGATTTGGGTTAAGAGGTAATTTTATTGGTAATCTGTTGCTCATAGAGGAGCCGGGGCGTCCTGTGATTGGCCGGGGGCGCTTGGGTATTACTGATGGTGTCTATCAGGCTTATGGACAAGACTTGAAGATAGAAAGGGGGTATGTCCTGTTTGCTGATAATCCAGTTGAGAACCCTGGGCTTGATGTGCGCGCAGTGCGGGAGGTTGGTGATGTCACGGCTGGTCTGCGTGTGAACGGGACATTGAAAACTCCAAAACTCACTCTGTTCTCAACCCCAGCAATGGGCGAGAGTGATGTTTTAACCTATCTTTTGACGGGCAGGCCACCTGGTGAATCCTCTGGAGAGACGGTTGGAGTGGTTGCTGCGCTCAAGGCAAGTGGTGCAGGTAGCGTTGCCACGGAATTGGGTCGTCGTTTGGGCCTGGAAGAGTTGCGGGTCGATACCGGTAGCAACTTGGAGGAGGCCTCTTTGGTGGCGGGTACCTACCTTTCCCCTCGGCTCTATGTGCAGTACATCAACGAATTATCGACCGCAGAGACCAAGCTACGTATGCGCTATGATCTAACTGATCGCTGGCAGTTGGAAGCAGAGACTGGGAGCAATCAGTCGGGGGA
>JARRQF010000096.1:14671-19851 GCA_037382065.1 Candidatus Thiodiazotropha sp.
GAGATGATCTCAATATAGAATTCGTAGGTCAGGCTGGGCTAACTCGACCTACGGTTTTTGAGGGTTACCCCGATTATTTACGTGCAACTCTTTCATAGAGTTCACTGTAATTGGAGATCATGTTACTAACCGTATATTTTTCTTTGTAGTCGCGTTGGGCTGCCTGGCCCATCTCTTGGCGTTGTTGTGGATTGGCTACCATTGATTCTAAAGCGGTTGCCAGTCCTGCAGGGTCGCGTGGCTTTACGATCATGCCATTTTTCCCCTCATTGATGATATGTCTACTCTCGCCGGCTTCTGTTGTGACAATTGGCACACCAGCCGCCATAGCTTCTAATAAAGCAATTGAGTTTGCTTCCCATAGCGATGACTGACAGAAAATGTCTATGAAAGGCAGCAGGTTGATGGCAGCATCGGGTATCCAGCCTAAAAAATGCACCCTATTTTCAAGTCCGAGCTGCAGACATTTCTCTTCCAGTTGTTGGCGTAAAGGTCCATCACCAACAATAAGAAGAATATAGTTGACATTTTTTTGATGAAGAATTTTAGCAGTATCAAGTAAATAGGGAATGCCTTTCTGTTCCGTTAAGGTTGATATGGAACAGATGACGGTTGGATTATTGTATTTTTGTCGGTATGGTTCAACGATATCGTTTTCTGCCTCAGATTTCTTGATCTCAACACCATTGTAGATTGTGATCAATCGAGAGGCTGGCAGGTGAAGCGTTTTAGTCATAACTTTTGCTTGTTCATGGCCGACTGCTACCAGCCCTTTAGCTACTCGACTGAATAACGTCTCCATTAGAATATAGCGCCTCTTGAGGTGCGGATAATTGCCAAAATGATAGGTATGGATAAGGCGAGCCTTAGAGCCGATTAAAATACACTGCGCACCATCTACGAGCGAGCCGATGTCATGCGTATGAAGTATGTCAATCGATTTTTCGCGTATTAATTTCTTCAGCACAAGAAAACGAAGGTAAGGTGATGACGTGGCATCGATTTCGGGTAGGCCAATGACCTCATGTCCGAGAGCCATCAGCTCATTGCCGATGTGGCCGCGTAAAGTACTCCAGCAGATAGTAACGCGATAACGATCTTTATCGAGATTGTTGGCTAATGATGCCACAACACGCTCAGCCCCTCCATGATGCATCCCGTAGATGTAGATCAATAAGTTGATCCTGCTTTTATTGTTCAAGCTTGACCCTCTTGCTCAAATGGTGATACTGGGTAGATCATGAGTTGACATTTTCAGCGATTTTGAGAACCAGAGTTAATACTAATCATTCCCATAGGTCTGCTCATTTATTAGCTGTGTCCTGGTTTTCGCAAAAATAGCTTCACAGTGATGGACTCCCTTTGGACGAGATAATAAGCCATCATCTGTGTTGTTGTATTGCTTGGAATCGTACTTAAATTATTTAGTCGATCAAACACCTGCATGGTCCGCATGATATAGCTTTCGCCCTGCGAATTCCATTAAGTATCTTCAGGCAGTGAAATCACTTGTTTTAATCAGTTTCCATCAGCGACATGTGTCTTTCGGTGCGACTATCAGTTACTACCCCGAATCGCATCAAAATCATCGGCAATTAGTAGGTTTATTAAGAGAAAGGCCTTGCTACTGGTCATCGCTTCGGACATTCATGAGGTTGCCAATCGCAGGCGATTCCACTTACAACTAGGTGAGGGCATTCTTTGCAAGCTTGTGATTTATAGAGGCCGGTCATTTCTGTATTCTCGAAATATTTGGTATGTACTTAAATAATTAGCAGATTAACAAAGTATTACAAGATAAAGTTAATGTAATTAATAATAAATATTACTTAAGTTAATAAAGCTTAAATTCACTATCTCTCATTAACTTCGTTTGCTGCTAAATGTGCGAGGTTTAAGGGGGGCTCAGAATTTGGGCAACAACCTTATGTGCCTCAAAATATTAGTCGGCAGTAAGCGATCAATATTGAACCTAAAAATCAGTTGATCGCTCGATTCAGTGACTAATTAGCTAATTATTGATCCTCCATCAATTCCGGGAGCTGAAACGGCGTATACTGCACGGCTTGGAGTTGAATTAAGGGTTTTCTTTACGATGCAGGATGAAGAAGGTGGGCATCTCAAGGTAGGTTTGGCGCTGGGTAGTGGTGCAGCGCGAGGCTGGTCTCATATTGGGATAATCAAAGGCTTGTCCGAAATGGGCATTGAGCCTGAAATTATTAGTGGCAGTTCAATTGGTGCTCTGGTTGGGGCGGCCTATGCTGCCGATAAGCTGGATCTGCTAGAAGCTTGGGTCCGTTCGCTGACTTGGAAGGAGATGATTAAGTTTCTCGATCCCACTCTATTAGGGGGTGGGTTGATTCAAGGGGAGAAACTGACTGACTTTGTCAATGGTTATGTAGATAATCTGGAATTTGAGCAACTAAAGCGCCAACTCGGCATTGTTGCAACTGAGCTTGAGACTGGACGTGAAGTCTGGTTCCGGAGTGGCCCTGTGATGGATGCGGTTAGAGCTTCCATCAGTTTGCCTGGACTTTTTACCCCGCTGCTTCATGATGGACGCTGGTTGGTGGATGGCGGTCTTGCTAATCCGGTGCCGGTATCTTTGTGTCGTGCGATGGGGGCAGATCTGGTTATTGCAGTGAACCTCAATGGCGATATTCTAGGTAAGCACCTGCGCCACAAAAGTGAAAAAAGCAAAAAGCTTGAACTTGTGGAAGGTGCCGATCTTTGGCAGAGAATGATGACTCAGATGAAAAGTACTCTAAGCACTGGAAAGAGGGATCTGATGGTGCGTTTGTTTGGTGTAGAGCATAATGTCCCTGGTCTTTATGAGGTATTAGCGAGCTCAATCAATATTATGCAGGATAGAGTGACTCGTAGCCGTATGGCAGGTGATCCACCTGATGTCATTCTTTCGCCACGCATGTCAAAGCTAGGCCTGATGGAATTCGATAAGGCGGACATGGGTATTGCTGAGGGATTACGGGAGGTTGAGCTCATGCGTCCAGTTCTTGAGCAATTCATCAGCCAGTCAGACGGATGAACTGCCTGTGAACGACCTGCGGCTAAAGCCATCGAGCTTCCAATCAAGCGGCATTAGCCGCTGAGATCTGCTTTTTTGATAACTCACAGCCTACCGCATGCTTTGCATTCGCTCGACACCTCTTATGTTTGGCTCCTCGTCCTCTATCCAGGTGCAACATACCGCGCTTGACCCGCATCTAAAGAAACAGGATTGCGTGGGCACCTTGTTCACAATATAAAGGATAAGGGAGAGGCAAAACTCAAAAATGTGGACTTTATGCTTGCAACCCAATGCTTGTGTTCGTTAAATAAAACTATTGTCAGTATTAGGCCAGATCATGTCGGATATTTTTACAAAATATGGATCTATTTTAAATGATCTGGGTTTAAATTGTTGTTTTTAAGTGAAATTGGCTAAATGGCAAGCAACTTGCATGATGGATAAGTAAGTTTATTTGAAAATATTTAGCTGCATTTGGGAGTCTTTTGTGAAAAGCATAACTTATCGAATTGTACCTTTTTTGGCCCTTGGTCTACTGGCGGCTAATAGTCAAGCCGCATTGTTTGATCGTGGTGGTGGTCTTATTTATGATGATGTACTTGATGTGACCTGGTTGCAAGATGTCACCTATGTGCTTGATAAAAAGAGAGAGGCGGGAGTGATACCGGGATATGCTCGTGCCGTCAACTGGTATCAGGCGATGGATTTTATATCGGAGTTCTCCTATAACGTACAAGGCTTCTCGACAACTGGTTGGAGATTACCTGAAATTTCTGGCTACTCTACTGAGTCTTTCAATGCCTCTGGTACCGCTACTGGTTCACAGGTTAATGAACTTGCTCACATGTATTATAATAACTTGGGTTTTGATGCCTATGCAGGCAATAAGTGGGATCCAGACAATATCCCACTTCCTACGGAGTATTCCATTTCTCCGAATTTTGATAATATTAACCTCTTTACTCATCTTGAGAATGCCTATTTGAACCAGTGGAGTGGTAATCAGGACCCTGTAAATGACCGAGTCTGGGGGCTCCATATGCACATTGGAGATACCATTCTAGATGGCAGTAAAGGCTATGATGGCGGACTCATCTGGGCGGTTCATGATGGAGATATTTCTACGGTCCCTGTTCCGCCTGCGCTTTGGTTGATGGGCTCAGGTATGGCACTGATGGGTTTTGTTAGCAAAAAGAGACGTAGCCCCAAGGCATCTGCCTGATACTTGTTTTAGCAGATTTATTGGTATAAAGCTCAGTCCATAAAGGCATGTCAGTGCCTTTTGGCTGGGTTTTTCTTTTTGACTTGCTAATCTCTTTTGCAAGGAAGGAGTAAGCCTAAAGTGTGATTATCAGGAGAGCATGTTGGGAAATTCACTTCAAGAACAGATGTTGAAGGCTGGCCTCACAGATGAAAAGAAGCTTCTGAAAGCGAAAAAGGCGAAACAGCGCAAGGAGAAGGAGCAGCGTCATGTCAAGCAAAAGCCGGAAGACGAAGTGACACGGCTAGCCAGGCAGATGCGTGCTCAGGAAGTGGCGCGTGATCGCGAGTTGAATCGTAAAAAGAACGAAGAGGCTAATCGCAAAGCTATCCAGGCTCAGATTAGGCAGTTAATTGAACTAAATCGTCTGGAACAGGGAGAGGGCGATCTCGCATACAATTTCAGCGATGGAAGTCGTGTAGCTCGGGTTTATGTCAATCCGCAGCAAAATGGGCAGTTATCCCGAGGTCAACTGGCAATCGTAAAGCTTGGTGAGCAGTATGAGATTATCCCCGGAGTTGTGGCGGAGAAGATCGCTTTACGTGATGAGAGCATTATCATCGTTTACCACAAAGGGAGCGAGGGGGTGGCAGTTGATGATGATCCCTATGCCGATTTCAAAGTACCTGATGACTTAATGTGGTAGGGCTTCTGGACTGGTTATTGGAATCCATTGATAATTTTGAACTTTCAGCAGACTCTAGTGTGGTGCTTCATACAAATTGACGATGATAGCGTGACGCTAAGCGGTTAGCCGCTAGGCGCGTGCCGCCGGGAATGGCTTCTCCCTTTCCAAGGCGCGCAACAATGCGGATGACCGCTTAGCGTCTCGCCCGAAGGGAAGCCTGCTCAGGCCAGGATACTGCGTTGCAATGCTTGAAAAGGGCGAGC
>JARRQF010000097.1:0-11401 GCA_037382065.1 Candidatus Thiodiazotropha sp.
GAATCACGCTACAACGTGAATGGCACGCTTGTGGCGGCACATGGCGGCGTTGCAACTCCTTAGAATAGCGGGCTATTCCGCGTCGTTGCGCGCTGTGCATGGATGCACAAGTGTCGCGGGCACATGGATGTGCAGGAGCGACCCTTGCCCTGTACCACCACAAGCGCACTCTTCACGCCGTCCAACTGATCTTTTTAGGTTAAAGCTTTGCTAGGGTACTTTATGAGTTGTTAAATGGAGTAGATATCAGGCAATGGGTAGGCCAAAAAAAGAGCGCAAGTTCTTACATGTTTTAGCCCTTAATGGTGGGACAGGAACCCAGGGCAATTGCACGATGGGTTTGTTTAGCGAATTGAGAACGCAACAAGCCTTTGCGCCCGCATTGGGTACAGGGTCATACCGCCCTCCGCCAGATCGTCGTGATCAGACGGAGGGAAGAACATGGTTGAAAAGTGGAAAATTAGTTGAGAATACCGCCAATTGGCCCTGCGCCGTAGTTCTGGTAGCCAGATCCATCGGCGGAGACACCCATGGCGAGTGCCACCGTATCAAGCACGCTGTTGTAGTCCACCCCATTGAGGTTAAGCATTCTGCCGGTGTTCAAGACCCCGCCACCACGTCCGGCCAGCATATAGGGTACATTGTCACCACCGTGGGAACGGCCGTCAGCCATATCGGTGACCTGCAGAATGAGGGTATTATCGAGCAGTGTATTACCATCGACATCCTCTGTACTGGCCAGACTCTCAATCAGGTATTTCAGCTTTTGCGTGAAATAGGCTCGATACTGGTTGTAGTCGTTTGCGGGACGACCGTGGATACTCGAGTGATAATTCGTATCTACTCCAGCTTCGGGCACAGTGAAATCGCTCTGATGGTTCCCAAACATAAGCGAAACCACCCGGGTCAGGTCGCACTTTAAGGCCAAAGTTGCCACATCGACCTGCAGGTCGGCAATGCTATCGAAGTTAACATCTGTATTGGTCGCACCGTTAAACCCACCTGAATTGAACGTAGGCGTGGTACAGGCCCCACCGCCCCCACTGGAAGTTTGTGCTGCTGCATTCAAACGAGCTTCTATGCGCTCAATCGCTTCGGTGTGTTGATCCAAGCGCGCTTTTTCAAAGGCGCCCAGACTGCTGCGCATCTGATTGAGCGCCTCCAGGTTACAATCGAGTACACTGCGCTTACGACGTGTATCAATATCTTCCGTCTGTGCTGCACCTGCTTTGAAGAGACGGTCGAAAGCATTGAACGGATTATCTTCATAGGCAGGCTCATTCCAATTATTCCTTGAAATACTGCCAAAGCCGTTACTAATCACACCTAACTGCAACTGTGAGTAAGGCGTCACCTGACCCACTGTTTTGGCCAGATAGAGATCAAGAGTCATGGTCCGGTCATGGGTTCCCAATGCCTTTGAGGTCAATCCATGACCAGGATTGCTCATGTTTACTCCATTAAGAAACACGCAGTGCTGTTTGACTGACTCCAGGGGAGCCGAAGCCACGGGTAGGGTGAAATTTGTCTCCGACCCCGATGGCATCCATGCATCCGGGATGGCACCACCGGGAGTGTAAGCGAAGATCACCCGTTTCGGTGCCGTCGCGGCAAACACGGAGCGTGCCCACAAAAGATTACCGCTCAATAGCGAGAGTTTAAACATTGCCCCGGAGAGGCCAAGGCCTCCCAATTTTTTCAGAACCCTTCGCCGGCTTATGGATTCGATTTGAGATTTACTTTTCATGTTGATTCCTTTGAGCTGCTTAGGATTAACGATCACGTTGTTTTCTGAATCGAACCAGATCCAGGGTTGCCATTCTGGTAAAGAGGTCCGCCATGCTATTGCTGGAGGTAAGCGTTGTGGTCAGATTATCAACCGAACAGCTGTAATCCTGTTTCTCTTCCGTTGTCAGCTTTCCAAGCTGTTCATTGGCTGCGTCGATGGTATCGTGGCCGACATTCATCGCGTAGCGGAACACATTCGATGAGAAGCAAGCCTTTACTGAATCCAACTCGGCAAACTTATCAGATAGATCCTTACCACCGGACAACTCCAGAGCCTCTCCATCATACAGCGAGTTCACACCATAAAGCGTGCCCATGCTATTGATCGAAAGTCCATTCTTATCCACGCTACGATAGCGTCCCGTCGCATCATAATCCTCCATGGAGAATCCTAAAGGATTAATGATCTCATCATGGCATGTGGAGCAGGGTGACTCCTTAGTCATGGCTGCCACAAAGTCCCGATTCAGGATAGCCTTCCCCTGGAGTTCCTTTAGCACTTTCTCCATCTCCTCGGCACGGAAGGTCGCGATATTCGCATCCGGCTTAGGGATATCCTGGCAAAGCATCCGCAACCGGACATTCACTGCCCGTTTGATCGGCGAGCTTTTGGTCAGATCCGCCTCATTGGCAAGAAAGGCTCCCATGGTCAACAAGCCACCACGATGTGCGGCAGTCGCATCCACCTGGACGAAATCCTCCGGATTTCCGCTGTTCGTTCCCACGCTTCCCAAACCGTAGAAATTAGCCAGGGTGTCATTGACATACACATAGTTGGCATTAAATAGATCGCTAAAGCCCTGGTCCTGGGAAAAGAAGACATGCGTGAAGAAAGCCTTAACCTCGGCCGCCATAGCCTGCCTGACCTCATCGGTAAAGTCGGGGAAAAGAGTCATATCTTTCTGTGCGTTGATCACCTCATCGGACCCCAACCACTGGGCTGCAAACTCAGCCATATGATTTTTCGCTTTATCCGTCGCCAAGAGTCTTGCAACCTGCTGCTCAACCTGAGCATTGGTTGATAACTCACCATTTTTGGCTGCTTCTAGCAATACGCTATCCGGTGTTGATCCGGTCAGGGTATAGCTCAAAAAGCTGGCAATCTCATAACTGGTGAGTACGTAGGCATCGCTGTCCAAGCTATCCAGATCCAGAGTATCCGAGACCACCGCAGCTGACTGAGTGCCCGATACACTCACAGACTGAACGTATAGATTTCGGTCTTCGCCATTCTCGAAGAAATCATTCGTGAAGCGAATCTGAACAGGATGCGTGCCAGAATATCCTGTCACATCGAATGTGTAGAGTTGATAGCTGTTTGTGTCAACAGTTTCGCTGGCCACCACATTGCCATCAACAACGAGCTCCATTTTAGGCCATACGTTCTGTGCCGCATCACCCTTCATGCTAATCTGGATCTGCGTGCTGTCTGCCAGGGTAAAGCTGTTTTGGATATAGCCATCACTCCAGATATTCCATCCACTGCCATCGGCGCCACCCGCTGTCTTGGTCTGAAAATCAGAACCATTTAGCGTAACCGCATCGCCACTGGCTGTCATGCCGCCGCCAGACTGCAGGTCTTGAACAGAAACACCTACTTCCGATCGATAGAGGAATTGAGGCGATGACAATAGCGCTGTCACACCCAGCTTGAGTCCCTCTTTAATATCGTCACCTGTGAGGCTGCTATCGAAAACCGCTTGAAAGGAGGTCATTTCCGAACCGGTCAGTGGACGCCGGAACACCCGAGTACCGAAATCATTTAGAAAACGGCTTTGGCACTCCTGATAACTCACTCCGACATTGCCATTGTTGTCAAAACCGCAATCGACCACACCTTCGAAATTACGCTCTGCAGACCAATCGGCCACCTTTTCAGCAACCGAAATATAGGCATCTGCATGACTCTCAGTTACCGGCACGAAAGCATTGTTAAAGTAGCCTTCAATCAGCGCATCGAATGGAACGGTATTTGACACATCAAAGTTAATGCCAACCAGGTCTTCGAGTGAATTCTGATACTCAATACGAGTCAGCAGCTTCAATGCTCTGGGACCATAGGTCGTATCGCCGTTACAGGCATCGGTTGTCGGATCCGGTGCAGGAGCTGGAGCTGGAGCTGGAGCCGGTGCTGGAGCTGGAGCTGGAGCTGGAGCTGGAGCCGGAGCCGGTGCAGGAGCTGGAGCTGGAGCTGGAGCTGGAGCTGGAGCTGGAGCTGGAGCTGGAGCTGGAGCTGGAGCTGGAGCTGGAGCTGGAGCCGGTGCAGGAGCTGGAGCCGGTGCAGGAGCTGGAGCCGGTGCAGGAGCTGGAGCTGGAGCCGGTGCAGGAGCTGGAGCTGGAGCCGGTGCAGGAGCTGGAGCGGGTGCTGGATTAACACTGCCGCCGGTGTCATTACCGTTCATAGTGAACTGTGTTGGCATGGTGGAACCGCCCGGCGTGGCGATAAAGCCGAAGCTTACCTGCCCATCCGATGCCATATCGCCGTTCCAGCTACTATTCTTGATAACGTATTTCGTACCACTGTGCGATACGATTTCCGCATTCCAGATCTGCGAAATATCAAAACTGGCATCGAAACTGACTGTCCAGCCACTCATGCCATTCGATCCGGTGTTACGAATGACTCCCAAGCCTTGGAAGCCGGTCCCCCAATCGTTGGCATTACTCACTGACACCTGGGTGGAAACCTGCTGCCCGCCTGTACTATCGCTACGATTTAGATCGCTGACCTGAATTTGTGTTGGCATCGTACGACTGCCTGGCGTGCCGATAAAGCCAAAACTAGCTTCAGCACCAGCCGATAGGGATTTATTCCAATCGAGCCCCTTGATGACATAGGTATTGCCAGAATGGGAAACGATCTTCGCATTCCAGATCTGATTGATTGTGAAATCGGCATCGAAGGTCACCTGCCAGCCTCCCATCGGCTGCGTTGTGGTGTTCTTAACTACCGCATCTCCCCGAAAACCAGCGCCCCAATCGCCATTCTTGGTAATGCTCGCTGTACCAGTACCAACACTGGGCGTATCATTTTGAGCATTGTCAGCCGTGACCTTCACCGTTGTCACATCGGAATCCATGGCACCACTATCATCATAGACAGTCAGCGTGACATTATAGGTACCGGCTTTGGTATAGGTGTGAGCGGGTTTGGCGCCTGTACCCGTGCTGTTGTCTCCAAAATCCCAGTCATAAGCGACGATCGAACCATCGGGATCGGCCGAAGCACTACCATTAAAACTCACGCGGCTATTTGCCTTAACGGTATAGGGCCCGCTCGCGTTTGCTGTCGGCGAGAGGTTACCTGTACCAATAACCACAGTAACCGTAGCACTGTCCGCAATACCGTCATTATCAGTCACTTTAAGCGTGACGTTATAGGTCCCCTCTGTTGTATAGGTATGAGATATCACAGCACCTGTGCCGGTAGACCCGTCGCCGAAATCCCAGGCATAGGCAGCAATATCGCCATCTGGATCGTTACTGGCGTTACCGTTGAACGAAAGGGCCATATTTGCCGTGGCCATGTAGGGTCCGCCCGCGTTCGCGACAGGAGGCTGCTTGGAGACATCGCCAATCGTGGCCGTGGTTACCCCAGAACCACTTAAACCTCCGTCATCGGTTACCTTAAGGGTTACATTATAAGAGCCTGAAGTGGCGTAGGCGTGCATCGGCTTGACACCGCTTCCCGATGAACCATCACCAAAATCCCACTCATAGCTACTAATACTGCCATCTGCATCGCTGGAGTCCGCGCCATCGAAAGACAGAACATCACCCGCAGTTCCGATATAGGATCCACCTGGGTTCGCGATCGGCGCCTGATTGGGTTGTCCGATGCTAACCGACGCCATATCGGAATCCACCGAGTTCTTATCGTCGGTGACCATTAATGTCACGTTGTAGGTGCCTTTCTCGGCATAGCTGTGGGTCGGCTTAACGCCCGTTCCAGTTGAGCCATCGCCAAAGTTCCAATCGTAGCTGACGATCTCTCCATCTGCGTCAGCCGAACCGCTTCCATTGAAGGAGACGTCCTGCCCTACGAGTCCCATGTAGGGTCCCATGGCCTCGGCAACCGGTGCCTGATTACCCGCACCAATGGTCACCATAGTCATGGCGGTAGTCGTGTCACCCTTATTGTCCGTAACAATCAACGTAACATTAAAGGTGCCCGTCGTGGAGTAGGTATGCGCTACGCGTGCACCGTTGGCGGTGCTGCCGTCACCGAAATCCCAGGAATAGCTGCTAATGCTGCCATCTCCATCAGATGATCCTGAGGCATCGAAATTAATGGCCATATCCTGAGTACCGCCATAGGGGCCACCGATATCCGCTACCGGCGCCTGATTCGTGCCAATGGGATCGAAGGTGCCCGCAACAAGCTCCGCCGGCTCGGCCGAGTCCGAAACTGCACCACCGTTGATAACATTATGTGCGCCTTCCGTCCATCCAGGCTGTGTACCTGCGACGATTTCAGACAGGTTATCGTTGCCGCCGGGATCACCATCTGAGTTCAATGACTCAATCTCGGTATAACTGTATCCACTCTGCTTGAAATCCCAACCGTACCCATTCAACTGGCTGAACGCACCTGAGGTATGACACAGCGTGCATGGTGTTTCGAGATTACTATCTGAAGCTGAATCGGGATAGGCCGTGCGCCACGACTTCATGAAACCACTGGTAGCATGAACAGGTGGAGAAATAGTCAATGCTCCCAGGGAAACCAGGGCACTAACCAAAGCCAATCGCCGCGGCTGTGGCCAAGCGAATTTTGCATACATCAAACTACTCCTTAAAAAAATCGGACTATTTTCTTTAATTTAAATAGGATGCGTATAACAATCACCTACCTGTGACACGCTTCACTACCAGAGCACCCCAGTTCTCGCCACGAATGAATATTCACTGTAATCGCTCATCATCAGTCCCTGAAACAGGCAAGCTAATTAAACGATGATATTACGGATTGACACACAATAAATCTTGGAACTTAATCACAATAATATAAACACACTTGATATAATGATTTAACCTAAAAAGATCAGTTGGGCAGCGTGAAGGGTGCGCTTGTGGTGGTGCAGGGCAAGACGCAACGACGCGGAATAGCCCGCTATTCCAAGGAGTTGCAACGCCGCCACAAGCGTGCCATTCACGTTGTAGCGTGACTCACCCAATAGGTGACCATCACCATCGAAGCTATTTTCTTCAAGATCAGATACCTGTTATTAGAATGGAGCGGTCAACTGATTTTTTTAGGTTTAACCGATTTAGCAGCGATTGAAAAAGTCCAGCCTCCGCAAATCAGCAGCGGAATCAATCCAACACCTCTCCCTCATACACCAGCGCCCTTGCTCCTCTGAAAGGCCGTTTGACAGCTCAGGGGCATAACCCTCATCTATCTCAGAGAGGCCTAATCACGAACCCAGCCCCTTAATCCCTCGCTGCTCACTGCATAACGACACGCTCCTACGCTGCCAATCCCTATGGGAATATATATACTGCTCTATTCATAGATTCTTTGATAAAATGAACTTCATACTCACGTTAGCACTCTATGGAAGGCGTGACGGTATCGAGTCACCCCATGAATTGCAGCCATGCAGACGTGAAGCAACCCCAAGCACAAATTGCTTAAAATTCATATTACTAGGGAAAATGGACAATAAGGACAATGGATAACTTTTCTAAGGAAAATAGACAACCTTTTGGTATAACTTATCTGATCGGACGGCTTGATCGAACCCTTAAGTACCAATTCCGGCAGTTACTCAACCCTTTGGAATTGACCCTGGGTCAATATACCGCCCTATCCATCTTTCACAGCAGTGGAAAACTATCCAATGCCAAACTCGCCGAACGCATTATGGTATCACCGCAAGCTGCGAACGAACTGGTTAAAGTCATGGATAAGAATGGCTGGATCATGCGCAAACCCGACCCTCAGCATGGTCGAATCATTAATATCAGTCTAACCACAGAAGGCAAAAGACTTTTAAAGCTGTGCAATAAAGCGGCGGCAAACCTCGAAGATCGCATGCTGAGTCATCTCACGCCAGATGAAGTTACAGATCTGCACATCCAGTTAAGATCGACACTACGCCTTTTGAAAAGCGTCGATTGAACTTTATCCAGTCGGGCTGAGACGAGAGCCTCAGAAGTAGTAGTAAACAGCTAGCTCAGCATAATCGTCTTGAGAAATGGAGTAGAGCAACTCTTCAGGCTCAGTACCGAACCAGGCACGCGCTTGGAAGTTAACCTTCCAAACCTGGCCTATTCGTCGACTGACTTCAAGGTTAAAGCTTCGGTTACCGTTATCTAGATCAAAGATCATTCCGGTCAATACCTCGGTGCTTGCCACATCATTGGCCGCCCAGCGTAAACCGAAAAAGAGATCGTTTTGAAATGGCTGCAAAGCGCTTTCGTCCCGCTCATCCCACATATACTCTAGTAGTACTCCAAGGTCTGCAGGCAAGCCCCCTACCCCCCAGAAGCTATACTCAAAACCACCAGTAGCCGCCCAGTAGTTTTCATCCCCCATCCCTGAGCGGTAGAGAGCCTCCAATTTCCACAACCAATCACCTTTCGTCGCCTGAAGATCCAGGCTGGTCTGATGAATCAGATCATAGGTGGGAATCAGAATAATTTCCCCCTTGTCATTCATACCGGGCAGCAGACGAGGGTCACGGCTAGTACCATAAAAATGTGCCAGACCGTAATCCCAATCCCCTATATAACTCGACCATCTGAGCGCGTAATCCACATGATGCTCTTCATCGTCCGATTCGTAGTGAACCCTATCCTCATCCACCCTAGGCTGAGTTCGCAAACGCCCATCCACGCCGGCAAAGGTTCGCTCACGAAAGTAGGGCAAAATATAGAGATCTAGCGTACCCAAATCGGGTGCAGCTGATAACTTGAGCATCGGTTGTCCCAGCTTCTGCTCACCATCAATGTTCTCCACCAGATCAGTCTGATTAATGACATCGACCAGATGGTAGGCCTCGGTCACACCCCAAAATACTTTACCCACACCAACCTGGACCTCCCAACGCTTTCCTGCCTTAAGCCATATCAACTCACGAAGATCCCAGTGCGTCCTCTCATCATCATGCTGATCGAAACGAAAAAAGGGTTTTATTGTGAGACTTTGATAACCGGAATTCGTGGATAAAAAGTACTCTGGCTCAATAGCCAGGGAGAAGTTACCACCATGCTGCCTATCATCTAGGGGAGACTGGGAAAAGCCCCTTCCTTCCAAAGCAACATAACCCGAAATACGCTGAATAAGATCAGACTCATCTATTGAATGGGCATCCTGATCATCACCAGCCGGATATTCCATACTGGCTGCCTGGGTAGATAAGCTAATCAGCAGCAGACTAAGGCCAAACATACCGATTCGCGCCATTACTCGGATCATCATAAAAAGTTCACAACTCAGCTAAGATTACTCACTAATCACTCGTGTATCTGTCGCAGAACCCTGACAGAACGTTATGACTATCTTACACAGGCAATCGGGCTTTTTGCACACACAGGGTGCCGAGAAGAGTAGGTCATCGCAGAATCGTCTCGATAACCTCAATAAAGCGTTGTTCATAATTGAATTGCGATAACACTTTTTGTAATTCACTGATCCGTTCAATAAATTGCGCTTCGCACAGCAGTCTCTCTACGGCACTTTTGACACGCTGCCTACTGATATGGGTTGAACGGATATACAGACCAGCGCCCAGTCTTGTCAGTGCATCAATAACATAATATTGATCGGCATTAGTGGGGATACCAAGAACGGGGGTTTTACCTGCGATTGCCTGATATACAGCTCCCGCGCCTCCATTACAGATCACCAGACTGCTGCGCTGGCACGCCTCCTCACCCGGCAAATAGTCTGCGACATAGCAGTTGGGAGGATACTCTTTCGCGCTCAACCTTCCTGAGGTAGAAAGCATAACGGTCACCGGCATCTCTTTCAGTACCTCGATAAGAGTATCCACGGCCCCCACCCTACCTGTTGACCCCATCGCCAGATAAATCAGTGGCTTATCGCTAGGAAGTTGTTCCCACCAGGAAGGATACTCAGAGGTCGGAGACCAGGGCACAGGCCCCAGATATTGGTGGTTATCGGGTAGGCCATTCGTTGGGGCAAGTTGCGGCAGATCTGGATAGATAACCCAATCAGCACTTGTTGTCACCTCCCGATACTCCGCATATTCTCGCAAACCATACTCTCGTCTCACGACGTTAAATGGCTTGGCCAACTGTTTAAAGATGCTGGGTGCGAGCAAAGGCATCAGCAAAGAACTCAATTTCACACCAAGTATCTTAACGAAAGGAAATTCAGGCGTTGGTACAGGCAATGTGCAGTATGGCCCCCAATAGGCATTAATCATGGAAATGTAGGGCGTCTTTGTTAACTCTGCACTGGTGCCCAATGACCACCTGAGATCCCCAATAATCAAATCTGGAGAGAACTCCTTGATCAATGCCAACTCATCCTTAACCTGACAAGATATCTCTTTTGCTTGCCAACCATCTCGCCCCTTACTTAGGCGTTCCATAAATACATCACTGGAGAGGCTCCATACCTTCAAAGGGGTTAGCCCATAATCTTCCACCAGATGGGCGTATCGTTCACCTGTGGCGAATAGAACCTCATACTTATCGCGAATAGCATTGGCAAGTACCAGAGGTCTTACCACATGAGAAAGAGCCAGATCCTCTCCCCAGAAAAGTAGACGTGGTTTATTGTGATAACTATTGGAAATGGCTGCCACTCTTCGATGAATTCATAGTCAGACTATTTTTCTGGCACTACCGTGGTCAAACCCCATAATTTCCATAGTTGCATACCACCGCGATAGTAGAATATTTTGCTCGCTGGATATCCTGCATTCAGTAGATATTTAATTGCCCTTGGAGACTGCCCACACTGAGGGCTGTTACACCATAATACAAGGTCCTTGGCATCTGTAAAATCCCATTTTTCAGTTTTATATTCATCATCCCCCATCAGTCTATCAAAGGTAAGCGTGATTGAACCGACATCCCCCCGTGCCTTGGCTCCAAACCGCGTCAAAGCCGACTTCATTTCTGCTGAATCTGGATTTTTTAGGGTAGAGAAGGGAATATTAATGGAACCAGGGATAGTGCCACGCCTGAACCACTCAGGCATGCGCGCATCGATTAATATACCTTGTTGATCTTTTAGTTTTGTCTCCATGAATGTAAAGAGTTCCGTTTCACCAATCGTGGTAACGCCTGGGGCTACCACCATCGGCTGTAAACAAAACGGAGGACAAGCGCGAGCTGTTTTGGCGTAGTAGCCGGTTAATATGGCGTTAGGATCTTGATTGCGCACTACTTTGATAGAGTGTCCCTCATGCTTAACGTAGATAAAGGGTTTATCTACGGTTAATCCAGCTTTGACTGTTTCTTTACTGAGAGCATCTGAGGCTACAATACACAAGAATAGAAAGAGTAGCGGGAAAAAAAGCGAGGGTATGTGCTGGATTTTCATAGTTATCCTATTCCTGCCTATGTCTGTTCAAATATCAATCTAGCTGGGTGTTTGGAGTGAGTTACTCTTGATCTTTTGAGTATAGGGTGA
>JARRQF010000098.1:0-14656 GCA_037382065.1 Candidatus Thiodiazotropha sp.
GGACTGTCGTTTTCGCTTGCGGAGTCTGTGTCATCCAATCATTCACTTGATTGTTACGGACGTTGAAGCAAGAAGCCTCGCCCAAAGCAACTTGTTGCGGCGGGCGGGGAGTAGTCACAAAAAGAATGAACAGTGCTAAGGGCCAATTAATCCAAAGCAGGACGATGGCTGTCCCAATGATACTCAGAACAGCGACCAGAAATTTGCTGGTGGTAACACTGACAAAACTGTCAACAGCTTCCAGGTCCGTGACCAGATGAGATGCTACAGTTCCACTGCCCATGGTTTCGTAGGAAGACATGGAAATACGCTCAAGTCGGCGCAGTAGATCTCGTCGGATATGAAAAATGACATCCTTGGCAATGCTGGTGAATTGCCATGTCTGCCAGACACCAAATACTAGGGCAAAAAAACGTAATAGCAGGGTCAGTGCTAAAATGGCCAGAAGATAGAGAACGGGTCCATGCCAAGCCTGCGGAAATAGCGCGTTCATGACTTCAATGGCCTTGCCAGGCTGATTCAGCAGCACCTCATCGACAAGCAGAGGGATCAGTAAAGGAACAGGTACGGCTGCGATGGCACCTAGTGTGGTGCTTCATACGTTGTTGCGCGCCTTGGAAAGGGAGAAGCCATTCCCGGCGGCACGCGCCTAGCGGCTAACCGCTTAGCGTCACGCTATCATCGTCAATTTGTATGAAGCACCACACTAGAACGGCAATCAGATTGGCCGCCACCAGTTTGCGACGATGGCTTAACACCATCTGAATCAGTTCATTCCAGTGGTATTCCCCCTCACGTAATGTAGGTGACGACTGTGGTTGTATCGAATCAGTGCTCATAGCAGTGGAGAGAAGCCTTTCTTCGTCGTAGCGCTTCTATGCGATTCTGTGCATTATTCATGCGGTCATTTTCGTGGTACTCGGCAATTCCTGAATAGCCCAGGTAGGTAAGTGCTTCGGGTGCCCAAATCGCACTAACCCAAATTGATGTACCGGTATAGGGATCCTCATAAAAGCCTGGCTTGGCACTGTAGGTATCTGACTCAAAACGGGCTAGTTGCTCATCTAGTTGCTGGCAGCTTAATTGCTCATCTCCTGCCTTGTAGACAGGGCCAGTAGGGCGTGGATAGATTCGGGAGTGGCTCTCTTTATTTGTGTCCGGTACGGTTTCGGTCCTTTGATAGAGTGGATCGATTGGACTGGGGTAGTTTTCTGGCTCCGCTACCAAGTGTTGGGGAAAAAGGGGCAGTAGGCTATACAGCGCAATCGGCAATAGGATTTTTTGCATAATAATTCAACTCCAAGTTTGCTTGCTGCGGCATACTAAGTCGTGGCAATCGAACAGTGATCTGTTAATGCAAAAGCATCTTGCATAGGGATAAATAATAGGCAAAAAATGCGCTGGAAAATCGACCAAGGAAAGAGCTTGATGAGTTATTATCCTAAAAAGACCAATTGAACAGTATGAAGTATGTGCTTATTGTTTGGATATTGAATTTTATCCGAGGCCATTAATGCTATAACACTGATTCGTTAAAGTCGTAGATTAGATTGTTTTCTGGTCGTTGCACGAAGTTCCCTTGGACAAAATCAGCGCCACTGGCCCATAAAACAGCAATACTGCGAGGGTCCTCTACCTGGGGGGCAATTACCTTGATATCAAGCTCATGGACCATTTCAATGAGTTGTTGCAACTCTTCACCTGAGTCAGACAGCAGACTGTAGTCCAACTTGATGTAGCTAACTGACAGATGCCGAATAACTCGTTCGGCTTCCGGCGTGTTAGTGACACGGGTTAGCAAGCAGGTTATGCCTATCTTATTCAATACGTCGAAGCAGATTTTTGCTGAGTTGAGTTTTTTGGCAATCTCGTGGATATTGAATTCAAAGGTAAGTGCGTGTTTTCCGATATGGCCGCTCTGGTATTTTTTCCTTAACCAGGTAAGGCGCTCCATATTCTCCAGCAAGTCTGCCGATTGAGATACAAACAGATGGAGGTGTGTGCCCTTTTTTCTGTGTTCGTTGACCACAGTAATGGCTCGGCGTGTTGTCCAATGGTCGACTTTGCTAATCAGGCCAATCTTTTCTGCAGTGGGAATGAAATCGGCTGCTGCGTGGAGGCTGCCATTCGGTTCCTGGAGTCTGAGCAGCGTTTGGTAGTGGGCTACAGTAGAGCCCTGAAGTGCGACAACAGGCTGAAAGAAAATATCAAAATAGTCTTCATCCAATGCCTTCTGAATCAGTGACTCCATGTCTTTTGCTGTGTTTTTCTCAGATGCCTCACTTTTTATTGGTTTGAATGCATGGACCTGGTTACCACCTGCCTCCACGGCTTGGCGACTGGCGATTTGGGCATGAGCGATAATGGAGCGAGAGTCCTGGTTGCCTGGTTCGACCGGATAGATTCCGATACTTAAGGTGACTCCCACCGTGGTGCTATCTACCTCAAAGATCTGTTGGGTAATTGATTGACAGAGTTTTTCGCCAAGGGCAATAAGTTCTTCCGAAGTTTTACGTAGCGCCAGCAGGCTGAGGCTACTGTCACCAAACCGGGTTAGTATGTCTTGGCTTAGCAATTTTTCCTTGAGATGTTTTGCTGCCAATGCCTGGACGGCATCAAGCCCTCCTATACCTACTGACTCGATCAAATTCTCTGGATTGTCAATTTGCAGGAAAAATACACCTGTGACTTCATCCATGGTCGATTCGCCAAGAAGTAGAGCGTCTAATCTTTCAAGTAGGTAGTTACGTGAATGAAGCCCTGTCTCTTGCTCATTTTGGGCATATCCTTGCATACGTCGTTTGAGCTGATGGGCACGGTAAATGCGATTGCTAACTGTACTAATCAGGTGTTTAGGGGCGATCGGTTTTGAGAGAAAATCCTCTCCGCCAAAACTTAGGGCGGTTAATTGTTTGTCCACATCCTGTTCACCAGAGAGAAAGACGATAGGGATATCGATGTACTCACTCTGCTCACGAATCACGGTAGTCAGCTCGGTACCACTTGCCCCAGGCATATAGAGGTCCATTAAGATCAGATCTGGGGCGAAATCATTCAGGGCGTCCAACACCAATAGAGGGTCAGTTACGCAAAGGCACTCAAAGTTGGATTTGCTCAGAATGGCATTGGCAAAGTCGGCTTGTGCTGGGTCATCTTCTACAATTAAAACCCTGTGTTTTGTATGACTATCAGAAGAGGAGAGTTTTTCTATGTGTTTTGCCACCAGGTATGGATCAACAGGTTTGGCCCAGAAACCACTCGCCTTCACCCGCATGGCGGCGAGTCGTGTTTTTAAATCATCTACTACCTCTTGCCCTACAGGAAGAAGGATCAGTTCAAGGCCTACGGGGTGAAAAAGGATATCCCCCGAATGGAGATGGTACACCACCAGGATGTCGCGGTGGAGCTGCAGTCCTGCAGCCAGAGAGTCATCGATACCCAATAGAAATACTTTGTGGCCACCACTTACGACTTTTTTGTCAGTAGAAACACTCTCCTCTGACCTACTTGCTAACGCTTCAACTTGTTGGTTACAGGCTTGAATTGAAGCGTCTTTAAAAGCATGGACCAGGCCATCCAAGGCAACTACGTCATCATGTTGGGGTTTGAGACCTGTACCATGATAGTCACTTAAATGGCCTATCAGGGAGGTGCCACTTTGGGTGATTTGTGGGACATTGAACTTACGGCCAGATTCGGCCAGTGTCGAAATTCGCTCAATCAGGGTATCCAAGAGGTCGCCTTTCCAGTCACTATGCACCAGTTGGTGCCAGTTTTCCAAGATAGCGGAAACCCTGCCTGGTACTTGGTGTAAAAAAGAGCTTAGTAGGTTTGTTTTGGAAGTATCACTACTCATGAGATTTGAATCAGATACCTTGTTTGTTATGTGCGGACTTAAATTTTTCAGTAACACAAAGTGTTGTCTTTAATTTTAAGTGTACTAGTCAGATCAAGGTGCGGGTCGCAGGTAATGGCTCCTTCTTGTCAAGAGCTGCCATACCAAACTGGACCATTCTTGTAGCCACTCACTTTTTGAAATTTAATGACAGGCCGTTGTGCGCCAACACACGACAGTGGAGTGTCGTAATACTTATGATCTGATTAGCTACTGCTTGTCTAGTATAAGAATAATAGCGGTTTGTTATGCTAACCGAAAGGGAATATTAACGAATCAGAACTTATGCGGTAATTTTTTTACATAACTGCGCGAAATGGCTTGTTATTCAGGGCGGGGGTGAATAGCACGGACAGTGCAAGTGTCTATGTTGTTTGCTAACAGGGCAGCTTGAATCTGGTAGGTACCGACAAAAACTTTTTGACAAACGAGCTAACTTTTCATCGTTTAATAAAAAAGTATGGGCGATAGACTTACAGCCTCCGCAGGCCATGTTGTGTTAATAGCAATTGGAAAAAGGCGAAAGCTAGACGATGCACACCCTCCCCAAGTTCGCAAAGAGTTCTGCATAAGAACGTGACCACCATCAGTTAGCACATGACGGCTGTTATTAAATTTCAAAATCTGAGCCATTTTTTAGAGCGGCTAGGATGTCAAATTTGATGCTTGCTAATCTAGCGATCAAATGGAGTTTCAGATAATCGCTCTATATCAGTGATCAGATAACGCCCTTTGCTTACCTCCCAGTGGATATTGAAGTCATATAGTCGCATACCGAACCGGTTTCTTTGTTCCTCCTGTAAATAGGCAGGGCGAGGATCATTCTCAAGTATCTGCCGGATCAGTCGTTTCAGATGTCGACCTTGGTCACTATCCGTGCCTGTTAAGACCTCGTCGGCTTCTGGAGTAAAGCTTAAATCGATCTCTCTGCCAGGGGGGAGGGCGGCAAAACCAGCGAGCGCCTCTGGTATGGCATCTGAATAGGGAATATAGGGTTTGATATCTAAAACAGGTGTGCCATCCAGCATGTCGATTCCCCCCAAGTGAAGGATGACCTGCTGATCAGAGAGGTCCAGCTTCAGTAGTTTTACAACCGACAATCCAATTGGATTAGGACGAAACGGACTGCGGGAGGCAAATACTCCGATGCGCTGATTACCGCCCAGCCGTGGGGGGCGGACCATTGGTTTCCACGCTTCTCTTGTTGACGCATGGAATAGAAAGGTGATCCAGAGGTGGGAGTAATCCTCAATCCTGCGGAATGCTTCCGAGCGGTTATAAGGGGGGAGAATTTCCAGTTCGCCTTCTGCTTCAGGGACCAACCCAGCTTGCCTTGGAATGCCGAATTTCTCTTTGAAGCAGGAGTGGATCAAGCCGATAGTATGAAATTGATGACTCATGTTCATTTAGGTTTAAACTGGATGACCTTTTTTAACGGATTGAGGTTGATTTCGTCAAAGACTGTACCGGGATGCGCGGTTAGCACCATATTGACCACCTCGGCAATATCCTCTGCTCGCAGATGATTTTCAGGTGCATCACCTGGAGAAAAATCGAGGTTATCAAAGAAGCCACTGGAGACCATGCCTGGGTTAATCAGACAGACACGCAGGCCATTGACGCTGCATTCGTCCCTAAGTGATTGGGAAAATCCCCTCAAGGCGAATTTGCAGGCGCTATACAGACTGCCTTTTTTCCCTCCTGATAAAGCTGATTCTGAGCCAATAATAATAATGTCCCCTCGACCCAGTCGCTTTAGATGTGGAACCAGTACTCGGGCACAAATAAGATGCTGTGTTAGGTTGGTATCAATCATTTCACGAATTTGCAGATAGGAGAACTCCTCCAGAGAGCCGAATCGACCAAAGCCAGCGTTGAGCACCACGCCATCGAGATCGGGATGCAACCGAATGATTTGAGATAGTTGGTCTGGTAGTTTTTCAAGATCAGATAGCTCTATCGCTACTCTTTCCAGCCCAGCTGTTTCAATGGGCCAGTCGGAAAAATCTCTGCCGACACCAATCACGCGATGGTTTAGGGCCAAGAGATGTCGTGTTATGGCTGCTCCGATGCCGTGTGTGGCACCGGTAACAAGCAGTTTGCGGGGGTAGTAAGGGTCATTCATGAAAAGGCAATTGATAGATTAAATCAGAGATGTGATCTACATGATGTGCAATCATCGCACACACCCGTTTCGCATTGATGGACTCAATTCCGTTTTTAGGATTGTCAGAGACAATTTTGAATAAGCTTATGCTATTTAAAGTGGCAAATCGAGTCACCGCCATCATAAAGCCAGCAGACTCCATATCGTAAGCCATATCCGGTTTATAGGTAGTTTGTGGCTGAGTAACACAGGTGAGGGGGCTGTGGGGGAGTGGTAAATTCGGCGGTAGTTCCAGCTGCCAGTTTTGACCATTCGGCTCTATAACTCTCTCCACCAGAAGAGCCTCTCCTAAATGAAGGGAGCCGTGACCACAAATACCTATATTCAGCCAAGTGGCCTCCCTGTCGTCAGGTGTCATATCCTGTAGATAGTTCACACCCATTAGCATAGCAGTGACACCTGGTCCACTCACAGCTAAATGGATTTCTGGCGAAGTGTAGAGGGGGATTATCCCTACAGGTTGCTGGCGCTTTAAGCCGAAAGTCTTGATCAATGGCTTTGCTTCGGCCGGAAGTGCTGTGATTAGGTTGATATGGTGTCGGGTGGGCACCTGTCAACCTCCTCTTCATAACGGCGCTTAATGTTATTGAAATAAGCTGCACGCTCCTGATGTCCGCGTTTTTCGGCGCCTTGGCTTAGAATCTTGCATTTTTTGACCAAGGTCTGAATGGCAGCCTGCCGGTCAACTGGAGCCAATAGTTGGTCATCGAGTAATTTTTGTAAGGCACGAATACGGAATCTGTCCATGCCCCAATGCCGATGAGAGAGCTGATCCATATGGCCACCATATTTCACAATTAGGGGGGTGTCGGTGTAGAGTACTGCTTCTCTCGAACAGATGCGCAGCCAGAGGTCATAATCCTCACATGCGGGAAGTTCTGGGTCAAATAGACCAAATTCCTCAAATAGGGAGCGATGCAGTATGGCCGCAGAAGGAGAAATGACACATAACGGCAGACAGTGCTGAAAAATCCATCCGCCTCTTTTTTTATGTTTCCGCATCTGATTTACCCGAACGCCATTTCGGACCCAGATTTCATCAGAATGGCAGAGACGCAGGTTGGGCGACTCCGTTAGCTGTTCACACTGCCTTTGTAGTTTATTCGGTAACCAGCAATCATCCGAATCCAAAAATGCTAGCCACTCTCCCTGGGCATGTTCAATTCCCAGGTTGCGCGCCCGACTTACTCCAAGATTGGGTTGTTGCAAATAGCGGCATTGTGAATAGCGCTCCTCAATTATGGCTTGGGTGTCATCGGTAGATCCATCATCCACAACAATGATTTCGGAAGGGGGGAGGGATTGGGCAAAAACTGAATCCAGAGCACGGCAGATGGTGTGGCCCCTGTTATAGGTAGGAATAATGACAGAGACAGAGATAGACATATACAAGACCAATTTTGCAAGAATTTGATTTTAAATGATTATTTTGTGATCATCTAGACGGTGGGGCAACCTAAAGCGCAGAAGTGGCGAGCCTTGAGCGTAAAATAGATGGTGTTTTGTTGTAAGTCAGTTAACTTTATGAATACTAAGAAAAAAATAAACTCCATAATAAGTTAAAAAGTTAGTTAAAGATAGCTTGAGTAGAGCAAAAGTCAGAATTAATTCACTAATTTTGTAAATACTGGCTGAATCTCAGGTAAAAAGTTAGAATTGATTTATACTGAATTGTGGTGCTGATAACTTTTAGGTATATCAAGAAGGATACTTAAGTGAAGTGATTGTTTGGCAACGGATTCTGCAAGATACGAAGACCTACCTAAGAGTGGCGTGTCTACATGGGGTCCATACAAAAGTGAAGTTAAGAAGATTCGATACTGACGCCGTACTTCAAAAAATTTTACAGCATGACAAGGAGGGTTTTACATCGTTCTATGAACGATATCGAGGGCGGGTATATCGATTCATCGTCCGACAATATGGAACCAGTGAATTTGGGAAAGCGGCCTACTACTCCACTTGGCGACACTTAGTTGTAGCTGGCCTGACGCTTAAGACGCCCAAAGAACTGAAATTCTCCTTCTACCAATATCTGGGGGCCAAAGTAAGTTCCCTGGTACCCCCCCAGCGTGTTCGGGTACAGTCCAATTACCTGCCTCTTGATATTGAGCAGGATGGTAACTGGAGCCAGACTCTGATTGAACACTTAAAACTCCTCTCTGATGAAAAAAAGCGCTACTTTCTGTTCAAGCATGAGATTGGTATCAGTGAGGCTGCAATTGCAAGAACACTAAATGTCAAAAAGAAGGAAGTAGAGACCTGCATCCAACAAACAGAGTCTGAACTTCATGAATCGATGGAGGAAGCTGGCTGTCCTAAGTCGCTATCTCTGGAAAAGCTTTATCGCCAGAGTCGGGTGGTAAAACCTCCCATCTCATGGGATAAAGAGATACTCGACTCATTCAATATGTGGTTAAAACAGACTGATGTGCCCTCAATAGCAGAAGAAAAGGATACAAACCAGGAAGATAAATCTTCAGGGCTTGCTGGAAAATGGAATCACTTATGCGGTCAGCTCAAAACGAAGTTTGTAAGCATGCATAAACGTGCCCACCCCAAAGGTAGTCGCAGTCGTAAATTCTCATCCACGCACCACTAATCCACAGTTAATATGAATGATTAACAAATGCTTGTAGCGTTCATAAATTCGCCCAATGAGTTAAGATAAATCGCCTCTTTGGTCAAATTCGTGGGTTTTCGCTAAGTCATATCTACCCATTCCATTTAGAATGTCCCCTCTCCTGGAGGAGGATGTTGTAAAAGTATATCAAGATTATTCGCAAATAGATTTTAAGCACAAAACCGAAAGCTACGCTCTTTGGGGTAAGATGATGGTGAAGCTTTCTGCCTCTTTCCAGGTAGTGTAGAATCTCCGTCTTTTTCCTCTGCCGGAATTACAATGCAAGAAATTAATCCCATTACTAACATGATCGCTGACCTAAAGGGGCGGGTTGCCTCCCTAAGGGGGTATCTTTGACTATGATGGCAAACAGGAGCGTTTGACCGAGGTATTGCGGGAATTGGAAGACCCCGCTGTGTGGAATGATCCAGAGCGGGCGCAGGCTTTGGGACGGGAAAGGTCGGCGCTTGAGGCTGTGGTGCTCACTGCAGATGAGCTGACGAGTGGCCTGGAAGATGCCAGCGAGCTATTGGAGATGGCGGTCGATGAAGAGGATGAGTCTGCAGTCAGTGGCATCGAAGAGGAGCTAGCTGACTACGAAAAGCGGGTTTCCAAGCTGGAATTTCGACGCATGTTTTCTGGCGAAACCGATTCTTGTAATGCCTTTCTCGATATTCAAGCCGGTTCAGGCGGTACGGAAGCTCAAGACTGGGCCGAGATGTTACTTCGGATGTACCTAAGATGGGGAGAGCATCGTGGCTTTAAAACTGAGTTGATTGAGGTCTCGGAAGGGGATGTTGCAGGAATAAAAAGCGCAACGGTGCGGTTTGAAGGGGATTATGTGTTCGGTTGGCTACGCACGGAGATAGGGGTGCATCGGCTGGTACGAAAATCACCCTTCGATTCAGGTAATCGGCGTCATACCTCGTTTGCGGCAGTATTTGTCTCACCGGAGATCGATGATTCTATCGAGGTTGATATCAATCCTGCCGATCTGCGAATTGATGTTTACCGTGCCAGCGGTGCCGGGGGGCAGCATGTTAATCGCACAGAGTCAGCGGTACGAATTACCCACAATCCGACTGGCATTGTGGTGCAGTGTCAGAATGATCGATCGCAGCATAAGAACAAAGCAACAGCCATGAAGCAGTTGAAGGCTAAGCTCTATGAGTTTGAGGTTCAGAAGCGCAATGTCACTCAGCAGGAACTTGAAGATAGCAAGTCCGATATTGGCTGGGGTAGCCAGATTCGCAGCTATGTATTGGATGCCTCTCGGATAAAGGATCTACGTACTGGTGTGGAAACGGGCAATACACAGGCGGTACTAGATGGTGGACTGGATACATTCATTGAGGCAAGTCTCAAGAGTGGATTGTGATTAATTCCAGCCCGAATAAATAGATTAATGTATGACTAAAATGAGTTGATATAACTATGAACGACCAGACCCAGGACGAAAATAAACTCATCGCCCAACGTCGAGAAAAGCTCCAACAGTTGCGTGAAAATAGCGTAGCTTTCCCAAATGATTTTCGGCGCAATAGCATGGCAGGTGAGCTGCATGCTGAATATGATGAAAAAAGCGTTGAAGAATTGGGAGCGCAGAAGTTGAGGGTAACCCTGGCAGGCCGCATGATGAGTCTAAGGGATATTGGAAAAGTGAGCTTTGCTCATCTGCAGGACATGTCGGGTCAGATGCAGCTTTTTGTACAACGTGATGCCCTGGAAGAGGGCTTCTATAAGAGTCAATTCAAGAAGTGGGACATTGGCGATATTATTGGTGCTGAGGGTGTGCTTTTTAAGACCAAGACTGGTGAGTTATCAGTTAAAGTCGATAAATTGCGTCTACTGACCAAGGCGTTGCGTCCACTTCCTGAAAAGTTTCATGGCTTATCGGATCAGGAGACGCGTTACCGCCAGCGTTATGTCGATTTGATTATGAATAAGAAATCGCGTGAGACCTTTCGTCTACGCACCCGCACTGTGCAATTTATCCGCAACTATCTCGATAGCCGTGGCTTTATGGAAGTTGAGACTCCTATGATGCAGGTGATTCCTGGTGGTGCGACAGCGCGTCCCTTTGCCACACGCCACAATGCCCTCGATATGGATATGTTTCTCCGTATTGCTCCAGAACTCTATCTCAAGCGCCTAGTGGTGGGAGGTTTTGAAAGGGTCTACGAAATTAATCGTAATTTTCGCAATGAGGGACTCTCAACCCGACACAATCCCGAGTTTACCATGCTCGAGTTTTATGAGGCTTATGCTGACTTTCACGACTTGATGGATTTGACTGAAACGATGCTGCGCGACTTATGCCAGCATGTATTGGGTTCGATGCAGATTAGCTATCAAGAAGAGACTTATGATTTCGCCAGCCCCTTTCAGCGTATGTCAGTAAAAGAGTCGATTCTGCATTTCAATCCTGAAATCAGCGAAGCTCAGCTCGACGATATGGAACAAGCCAGAGCCATTGCTGAACAGCTGCAAATTCCACTGAAGACGAGCTACGGCCTAGGTAAGATCCAGATAGAGATTTTCGAGAAGACAGTGGAACATCGTTTAATGAACCCGACCTTCATAACGGCCTATCCCACCGAGGTATCACCTCTGGCCAGGCGCAACGATGATGATCCCTTCGTCACCGACCGATTCGAGTTTTTTGTAGGGGGCAGGGAGATTGCTAATGGGTTCTCTGAGCTTAATGATGCTGAAGACCAAGCGGAACGTTTTCGTAAACAGGTGGAAGAGAAAGATGCTGGTGATGACGAGGCTATGCACTATGACGAAGATTATGTGCGAGCCTTGGAGCATGGCATGCCCCCCACAGCAGGAGAGGGTATTGGTATCGATCGTCTGGTGATGTTATTGACCGACTCACCTTCGATTCGTGATGTGTTGCTTTTTCCTCATATGAGACCTGAGTGACCCTAATGCTTCGGCCCTTAGTTAGTCTGATGAAATGTCAGAACTAAATTCATCTCTAGTAGCAGAAAAATTTTTCATGGGGTAATAACCACTTAAGTGTTAAAATCCGATTACTTAAAGCAATTAAATCAGAATAAATGTGGCAAAAAGATTAAAGAAAGGCAGTGATGGCAAGGATCCGTATCAAGAGCGTGAGGCTCGGAAATACGAAAATCCGATTCCAAGTCGTGAATTCATCATAGAAACCCTGGAGAGTGAAGGGGTTCCTATGAACAGGCAGGCTTTGGCCAAAAAGCTGGCGATTACATCGGATGAGCAGATCGAAGCATTACGCCGCCGTTTGCGTGCCATGGAGAGAGATGGACAGCTTCTCTGTAATAGAAATGGCAACTACTGTCTCATCAATAAACGCGACCTGATTGCCGGCCGGGTTATTGGCCATGCTGACGGTTTTGGCTTTCTCCGACCTGACCATGGAGGAGATGATCTCTATCTCTCCTTCAAAGAGATGAAATCTGTATTCCATGAGGACAGGGCTGTGGTCCGTGTCACAGGCATGGACCGCCGCAATAGGTTGGAAGGCGCTGTCGTCGAAGTGCTGGAACGAAACACTAAGACTGTGGCAGGGCGCCTCTATATGGAGAGTGGTGTCGGTTTTGTGGTCCCAGACTCAAAGCGCTTGAGTAAAGATATCATTATTCCTTCGAGTGAGATCCATCAGGCCAAGCAGGGTCAGATGGTTGTTGCGGAGGTGCTGGATCAGCCAACTAAACGTACCCCACCAATCGGCCGGGTTGTCGAGATTTTGGGAGACCACATGGGACCTGGTATGGAGACAGATCTCGCCATTCGAACCCATAGCATTCCTGTCGATTGGCCAGAAGATGTGGAGCAGGAGATTCAGAGTCTGCCCCCGGAAGTTACTACGGAGAATAAACAGGGACGTACCGATCTGAGAAAATTGCCCCTAGTGACTATTGATGGGGCAGATGCCCGGGATTTTGATGATGCGGTCTATTGTGAACCTAAGCCGAAGGGTTGGCGCTTACTCGTCTGTATTGCTGATGTCTCTCACTATGTAAAGCCGGGCACCCCCCTTGATCAGGAGGCGAAAGTTCGAGGGACTTCTGTCTATTTCCCTGATCGGGTGATTCCGATGCTTCCAGAGGTGCTCTCCAACGGTCTTTGCTCTATCAATCCCCAGGTTGATAGATTGTGCATGACTTGTGAACTCTATATCAGCCACGCAGGCAAGGTGACCCGATCACGCTTTTTCCCTGCTGTAATGCAGTCGCATGCCCGACTGATTTATGATGATGTGGCAGCAATGCTAGAGGGGGATGCTGAACTTTGTGAGAAGTATGCCGAAGTATTGCCGCATCTACACAATCTCCATCAGTTGTTCAAGGTGTTACAAGCTCAACGTGCTGAGCGTGGCGCCATCGATTTCGATACCACAGAAACACGTATCGAATTCAACGAACTCAAGCGAGTTGAACGGATTGTTCCTGTGGTACGTAATGATGCCCACAAGATGATCGAGGAGTGTATGCTGGCAGCCAATGTGGCAGCAGCGCGTTTTCTATTGCGCAAAAAACAGCCTGCGCTCTACCGCGTTCATGAAGGACCTGCCGATGAAAAGCTTACCGATCTGCGAGAATTTCTTGCAGAGCTGGGGCTTAGTCTTCCCGGGGGAAAAAAACCCACAGCCAGTGACTACTCTATCCTATTGCAGCAGGTTCGAGAGCGACCCGATCGGCATCTGATTCAGACTGTGTTGTTGCGCTCTTTATCTCAGGCCGTCTACAGCTCAGATAATGTGGGACACTTCGGTCTCTCCTACCAAGCCTATACTCATTTCACCTCTCCGATTCGCCGTTATCCCGATCTGGTTGTCCACCGTGCCCTGATGCATGTCATTAATCAGGGCAAACCTGATGACTTTGAGTATGCCAAATCGGACCTGCAAGCTCTTAGTGAGCACTGTTCGAGCACAGAACGAAAGGCCGATGAAGCAACCCGGGATGCTTTGGACTGGTTAAAGTGTGAATATATGCAAGACAAGGTGGGGGAGACTTTTAGCGGTATTATTACTAGCGTAAACTCTTTCGGTGTATTTGTTGAACTTGAAGATATTTATGTTGATGGCCTAGTGCACATTACTGCGCTGGATAACGACTATTACCATTATGATCCGGTGGGTCATCGCCTGACCGGTGAGCGTACCGGAAAGGTCTTACGGCTTGGTGATCCTCTGACCATTGTTGTTGCCAAGGTTAATCTGGAAGATCGTAAGATTGATTTTGTATTGGTTAAGCAAGAGGGAAGTGCGTTACCTAAGAGACGGAAGAGCCGCAAGGAGTCGCAGAGTGAGAATGATACGCCAGCCAATAGCAATACAAAATCTAGCAGCAAGAAAAAAAGACGCTCTAAGAAGTCGCGCAGTAAACCAAAATCGCGTTAATGTCTGAGCCGCGCTCATGGATATTGGGATTGCATGCTGTCAAAGCGGCGCTCAAGCAGGGGACTCAGGTTACTGAGTTGCTGGTGGATGCTGCTCGTCAGGATAAGCGCATTAAAGAGATTCTGGAGCTGGCTGATGGCGTAGGTGTCAAGTGGCGGAGGATATCAGATAAGGCACTGAGTGAGACCGTTGGCGATACAGCTCATCAAGGTGTTGCGCTCCGTTTCCGGGAGCAGCAGGCGCAAGATGAACCCTATCTTAAGGCGCTGCTCAAAAGACTGAATCAAGCGCCACTCTTGCTGATTCTCGATGGCGTGCAGGATCCGCATAATTTAGGCGCCTGCCTGCGCTCGGCGGATGGTGCTGGGGTTAATGCAGTGATTATCCCACGGGACCGTTCAGTTGGTCTGACCTCCACAGTAAGAAAGGTCGCGAGCGGCGCGGCGGAGACAGTGCCGCTTATTCAAGTTACTAATCTGTCACGTATTCTGAAATGGCTTAAAATGGAAGGGGTCTGGTTGATTGGAACAGCAGGGGAAGCGCAAAAAACCCTCTATCAAGCTGATCTCAAAGGCCCAT
>JARRQF010000099.1:0-23011 GCA_037382065.1 Candidatus Thiodiazotropha sp.
ACGCTGTCCAACTGATCTTTTTAGGTTGAAAAGGGCGAGCCATTCCCTGCGCATTGCGCCTTGTCTCCTGGCCTGAGCAGGCTTCTATAATCGTCAATTTGTATGAAGCACCACACTAGTATTAGTTGTTTTGCGATAGGGTTTGACTCAAACTGAGAAAATGCTCTAGACGCAAGGGTGTGATTTTACCCCGCTTTGTGGCGGCTTGAATGGCGCAATCGGGTTCATGGCCATGGGTGCAGTTGTGGAAACGGCATTGCCCAATAAATGGACGAAATTCCACAAAACCCTGTTCCAGTTCCTGGCGACTGAGATCGGTAAGACGAAAGCTGCGTACACCAGGGGAATCGATTAACTCGCCACCTTGTGGCAGGGTATAACAAGTGGCTGCCGAAGTGGTATGTCGACCCAGTCCGGTGCTCTCTGAGAGTCGGCTTGTTTCAACATCATGTTGTGGAAGTAGCGCGTTGATCAGCGAAGATTTACCAACTCCGGACTGGCCAAGCAGGATACTGGTCTCTCCTTTTAGTTTGTCGACTAATATGTCGAGTCCATGTTCCCGTTTGGCACTGACCTCAATTACTTGATAACCAATCTCGAGGTAGGGTGTAAATTTTTTGAAGAAGCGCGCCTTCTCTTCCCCTTGTAATAGGTCGATCTTATTGATTGCGATCAGTGGCGGAATCCGTATGGTTTCAGCGGTTACCAGATATTGATCCAATAGGTATCCACTGGGTTCCGGTTTGGGTGCCAGAACAACCACCAGCTGGGTGATATTGGCAGCCAATGGTTTCTGTCGACCACTGTAGTCGGGGCGGCTGAGCACGCTTTTTCTTGGCAATAGGGCCGTGACGACGCCTGAATGGTTACCTGCTGGTTGCCAGATGACTCGGTCCCCGCAGACAGGATGGCCGATATTCTGGCGAGTCTGACAGCGGTAGATGTTTCCGCTGTCATCCATCACTCCAAGCGTTGCGCCATGGCGGATGATAATGCGACCTTCAAGAGTGGATTGATCTCCTGCCTTGGCTAATGTCTGATTAGCCTTCTGCTCCTGGCGTTGTCGTCGCTTGTCCTGAATAGCCTGGATACGCCCCTTCTGTTGGATTGTAAGACGGCGTTTAGCCATACGCAGATAATCTTAAGGTTTGACGTTGAATTTGTAGTACTCCTGGTTGAGATAATTTGTGGTCTTTTCTATTTGGTCATCAAACCAAGTCAGGTTCAGATTCTGCTCACAGAAGCGCACCTGTTTGTGCAGCCCAGCAAGGCTGGTCACTCGGCGATTGGGGCGGGTGTAGACTTCACTGCCATGGCACTTTACACAATTTTCATCATGTAACTGTTTGCCGCTTTCCGTGTCACCTGCCTGGGTGTTACTAACAGACAGAGCAAGTAGTAATGCGGTGGGTATCAGTCGTTTAATCATCTCGTTATCTCCTTTAACCTGTCATTTGTTGAGAAATATGTGCGATACGTACGGGCGCTGGCGGATGGCTGTCGTGAAACAGCGAATAGAGTGGGTCCGGGGTCAGTGTGTTCGCGTTATCTTGATAGAGTTTAACTAGGGCATGTATCAGAAACTTTCCGCTTGTCTGCTTGACTGCATAACGATCCGCTTCAAATTCGTGGCGACGAGAGAGATAGCTACCCAGTGGTGAGAAAAAGATGGTGAAAACCGGAATAGTCAGCATGAATAGGAGGAGTGCAGCGGCATTTGATGGTTGAGTGATGCCTAAACTGTGATAGAACCACGCTTGTTGCGTAAGCCAACCTAGCAATGCCATGCCTGCCAATGAGAGCAAAGCCATGATGATCATATGTTTATGAATATGTTTGTGGTGGAAGTGGCCCAGTTCATGAGCCAGAACAGCCTCCATCTCCTCTGCACTAAGACCTTCGAGAAGGGTGTCAAAGAAAACAATACGTTTGGTTTTTCCAAACCCAGTGAAATAGGCGTTACCGTGGGATGAGCGTTTCGATCCATCCATTACAAATATTCCATCGCTGGAAAAACCGCAGCGCTGTAGCAACCCCTGAATTCTCTCACGCATTTCACCTTCAGCAAGTGGCGTGAATTTATTGAATAGTGGCGCTATGAGACGGGGATAGGCCCAACTCATACCGAATGTAAAGGTTAGCCAGACTATCCAGGCAGCCAACCACCAATATTCACCAGCACTCTGCATTAATTTTAGGATAATCCACAACAGTGGAGTACCGAGCTGAGGGCGAGCAATAGGCCGAGGAACATATCTTTGGCGAACTGTAACGGCGTGACACGGTTGAAACCAAAGGCTGCTTCCAAGCGAAAGGTTCGGTAGAGGCTAAAGGGTAGATCCAAGACGCCACTGATAAGAAAGAAGGAGAATATAAATAATATCCCGGTTGTCATCTCTCCTAAGTTTATACCACTCCAGTATTGGTCTAGCAGATTAAGTCCACCACCAAGAGTCCAGAGCAGTAGCAGAGCGACACCAAGTGGTGTTTCGATCAGCGCCATTCTACCTTTGGCTTGAGTATAGGCGGCGGCTTTATGATGCTCATCGAGTGTTACTTGGCCTTGAAAGGCATCTGGCACCTGTTCTCGATGTTGAGCCACATGGCTAAGGTGGCGCACTAGCAACCAAAGCTGTAAAGCTGTACCAAGTATCAGAAATATGAGAAATAGTTGTGTAAATAGAGGCATCAGTAGCGTTTCTTAAAATAAATCCAGAGCCTAAGAATACAGTCTATGGCCTCTTCCTGCTAGAATCCGGGCGCTAATTGATTCAGAAATATAGGATATAAATATGCATGTCGATGCCTCCAACTTGATTTGGATAGACCTGGAAATGACGGGCTTGGATACGCAACAAGATGAAATCATTGAGATTGCAACCATTGTAACAGATGTGAATCTTACGATTTTGGCAGAAGGACCTGTAATTGCAATTCACCAGCCTCAGCATAAGCTGGAAGCCATGGATGAATGGAATCAACGTCAGCATGGTGGGTCAGGTCTGTTAGATCGTGTCAGAGAGAGTCGCTATGATGAGGCTGCAGCTCAAGCAGAAACCATCCAATTTCTTCAACGTTATGTGCCCTCTGGTGCTTCGCCGATGTGTGGCAATAGTATTTGTCAGGATCGACGCTTCCTTGCCCGGACCATGCCAGAGTTAGAGGACTATTTTCACTATCGAAACCTGGATGTTAGTACTCTTAAAGAGCTTGTGAGTCGATGGGCTCCTTCCATTGGTGCCGGGTTAGTTAAGCAGGGCAAGCATCTGGCGCTTGACGATATCAAAGATTCTATTTCTGAGTTGCAATACTACCGCGACCATTTTCTGCGCCTGCCGTAATTTGGAGTATCATGGTGTTAGTTCAAAAATGGATCTCATTTCATCATATAACAGGTCACTATTTCATTCTTATCTGCCTCTGTTTCGTCACCCATATGTTCGCTGTCTTGGTGGAACCCTATGTTGCTGAGGGGGAGCAGATACTCCACAACCCTGATTTTAAAGACGACATGGATGCATGGCAGATCACAGGCCCTAAAGCCTTGGTGCGGGCCTCTGATGGCGTCGTGGAGATCAATCACCAGTCGCGTAAGCAGTCTAGCTCTATATCCCAGTGTTTTCAGCGCACCGAATTAGGTGATCAAATGTTGGTGGGAATAGAGGCAAAAGTCAGTAACCTGACCATCGGTAACAAGCCCTGGCTTGATGCTCGTATTGGCATGGTGTTATACACCTTTCAGGGGGAAGAACTCTATCATTTGAGTCATGAGCTGTTGCAAAGAAAAGCCGATGCGCCATGGGGTAGTTACAAGCAAGAGATAAGCCTACCGCGAGCTGTGGAAAAAGTTTGTTTTAGGATTTCTCTGTATGGTTCCAAAGGCGTTTTCCAGGTCACAAACCCAACCCTTTATAAAGCTCGCGCAACAATGGGTTTCCAATTGGGTAGAGGGATGTTGATGGTAGCCTGGTTGGGTTTCGGGTTGTATTGGCTGAAACTACTGGTACAGCACTATCGATTAAGGCCTCAAGGTCGCTATTTAGTCGCTGCTATTTTGGTAATGGTGCTCGGAATTCTTTTGCCGAGTGACTGGAAATTCAGCTTGCAGTGGTGGTTGTTTTCTCTGCTTCCTGCATTGAAACCTGAGTTCGATATTTATCAGCCCGATATTACACAGTGGTTTTTTTACTCATGGCTTCCTTTGCATTGGGATCTTTCCAAGTTTTCTCACCTGGTTGGCTATTTTGTACTGAGTAGCATCCTCTTTTCTGAAAGGGCGAAGTCGGCTTGGATTCTGTTATCTGCTCTGTTATTGGCTGCCATCAGCTCCGAAGTTTTGCAGTACTTTGTACCAGGAAGGACGCCGAGAATTAGCGATGTCGTAGTGGATAGTTTGGGGATTATTATCGGTTGGTGGGTCGGCAGGTTCTATTTGTGGTGTTGTTCTAATGCCCAGCGGACATGCTCAAGCACTAAGGGCGATGATTGATTCAGACTGTCTTGAAGTGCCATGACGACTTTAGGAGAGGTCGGTACATTGCCAAGGGCCACAGCAATGTTTCGTAACCAGCGCTGGTGTCCAATGCGGCGAATTGCCGAGCCCTCCGTTTGTTTGAGAAAGGTCTCTTCATCCCATTTAAAAAGCTCAATCAGGTCGCTGCTATCCAGACAGGCTCTGGCAAGAAAATCATGCTCTTGGGTTAGCTGGGCAAAGCGGTTCCATGGGCAAACCTGCTGGCAATCGTCACAGCCGATAATTCGATTTCCCATAAGGGCTCGGAATGGCACGGGGATTGCCCCTTTGAGCTCTATCGTTAGGTAGGAGATACAACGTCTGGCATCAAGCTGGTAAGGCGCAATGATCGCCTGGGTAGGGCAGGCATCTAGGCAGGCTTGGCAGCTACCACAGTGGTTTTTAGAAGGTTGGTCACAGATCAGGGGTCTATTGGTGTAGATTTCCCCCAAAAAAAGCGATGAGATTGGTATGTTTGCCTATCCAACCCAGCCCCGCTTTTTGCGCGAGGGGTTTTTCCAATACCGGTGCGGAATCAACGAATACACGGAATTGTGCGCCGGAGACGCTGTGCTCAATTTTTTGAGCCAGCTTCTGTAGTTTTTTTCTCAGTACCTTATGGTAGTCTCTGCCGAGGGTGTATCGGGAGATATACGCTTTCTGAGGCGTGTCTAGTATCTGTTGAGCTTCGCAGATAGGTTCTGGCAGATAGTTCAGACGGGCAGAGATAATCCGCAATGTGCCACTTTCCAACTCCTCAGGGCGACTGCGTTTTATTCCATGTTTGGCCATATAGGCCATTTCCCCGTGATGCTGCTTGGCTAGCCAGTGGTTAAGTCGCGATTCCGCCTCACTAAGCTCTGTGTCTGCAATACCTACAGCATCCAGACCAAGCGCCACTCCCCATGCTTTGATTTGTTGGGTGAGATTTTTCAATACACTGTCCAATTGATCTTTTTAGGATAATGCGGCCACTATAGCTCAGAGTCAGTTGCCAGTCTTTTTGATACCACTAGCTCTTCACGGTATCGTTATCCAATTTTTGGGGAGAAAAATGTCTTATGCGTGTGATGCCATCTACTGAAGCGCTGCCATATGCCCTCTATCTTGCTAAGCAGGTACGAGAGTTTGACCGAATTGCCATTTATGAGTATGGCATTCCAGGCGAGCAGTTGATGGAGCGTGCTGGTATGCGTGCCTTTCAATTGATACAGCAGCGCTGGCCCGATTTGCGTGAAATGTTAGTGGTTTGTGGGGTGGGTAATAACGGTGGTGATGGCTATGTCGTCGCCAGGCTTGCCTTGCAGGCCGGTTTACGGGTGCGGGTTCTACAACTCGGCGATGAGGCGAAAATAAAAGGGGATGCCCTACTTAAGGCGGAATCCTGGCGGAATCTTGGTCAGATTATTGAGCCGTTTGATGGTTTGTCAGGCAAACCTGGTCTGATTGTGGACGCTGTGCTGGGTACAGGGTTGGAGCGTGATTTGAGTGGCTCCTGGAGGGAGGCAGTTGAGCAGATCAATCGGCATCAGGCACCTGTTTTTTCACTGGATATCCCTACCGGGCTGCATTCTGATACAGGGCGCATTATGGGGTGTGCGGTGAAGGCTCAGGCTTGTTTGAGTTTTATCGGGCTTAAGCAGGGTATGTTTACGGGGGCTGGCCCTGATTGTTGCGGTGATATTAGTTTCGATGCCCTCGAGCTACCTGCAAAGATTTATGCCCGTCAGCTTCTGGCTTGTCGCCGAATCGATTGGAATAAGAATGTGGGGCGAATTCCCCTTAGACGTCGCTCAGCACACAAAGGACACTTCGGTCGCCTGCTGGTGGTAGGGGGGGACCAAGGCTACTCAGGGGCAGTGAGAATGGCTGGGGAAGGCGCAGCCAGAAGTGGGGCTGGTTTAGTTACCTTAGCAACCCATCCAGAACACGCTGCCTGGAGTAATCTTGGGCGTCCTGAGTTGATGTGTCGGGGCATTTCTGACAAAGAGATCCTGGATGAGTTATTAGCGCATGTTGATGGTGTTGTGCTTGGACCTGGTCTTGGTCGCTCTTCCTGGAGCGAGATGGTTTATCGGGCGGTCATGGAAACAGAGCTGCCCCTGTTGATGGATGCGGGTGCACTAAATTGGTTGGCACAGCAGCCGGTTAAGCGTGATAACCAGGTGTTGACTCCCCATCCTGGTGAAGCAGCCAGGTTGCTTGGCTGGGATGTGACGCAGGTGCAAAATGATCGTTTCGCCGCTTGTGAGGCGATCCAGAATAGGTATGGAGGTGTGGTTGTTTTAAAAGGCGCTGGCAGCCTGATTCGTGCTGGCGACACTCACCCTATCGCCCTTTGCAGTGGGGGTAATCCTGGTATGGCCAGTGGTGGTTCGGGGGATGTTCTGAGTGGCGTAATTGGTGCCTTTATCGTACAGGGTTATCCTCTTCGAGAGGCGGCGGAACTTGGGGTTACGCTTCATGCGGCAGCAGGGGATCGGGCTGCTCAGGGAGGGGAGATAGGTATGTTGGCTGGAGATCTGATAGGCGAATTACGCTATTTACTCAATGTCGAACAGTTTAGAACGCTATATTGTCATGATTGAGATTTTGGTTGAAGGGGAGACGCAGCAGGAGGCAATTGGCCGCTGTTTAGCAATGAACTGTCAACCACCTTGTATTGTCTATCTTGTGGGTGATCTAGGTACGGGAAAAACAACCTTGACACGAGGTTTCCTGCGAGGGCTTGGATATCAGGGACGCGTGAAAAGTCCTACCTATACAATTATGGAACCCTACGAACTGGGGAGTATATCCTGTTATCATTTTGACCTCTATCGGCTGGCTGATGCCGAAGAGTTGGAGTATCTCGGGATAAAGGATCTACTGAAATCCAATGCTTACATTCTGATTGAATGGCCGGAGAAGGGAGAGGGCGGGTTACCCTCTGCGGATTTGCTACTCCAGATCACTCATCAAGGGGATGCAAGGCAGATTAAATTCAAGGCTGGTACTGGAAAAGGTACTGATATTATTCAAGAAATACAACATCATCTGGTAAATGGTTAATATAAATCATAGAAAATACAGCTATCTGGTAGAAAATATTGGAAAAAGCACCTTCACATGCTATTTTTTAAGTTGTGTCTTTGATAGTAACGGGTCAGGGTTAATGAGGAAGCGACTCGCAATGCTGCTGCTTATGCTTATCAGCAGTCTCCCACTTTACGCTAAGCAGGCTGAAATAACAGGTCTTCGTATCTGGTCGGCACCAGACCATGTTCGTCTGGTATTTGATGCTAATGCTCAACTGGCACACAAGATTTTTACTCTGAAAGCGCCTGATCGCCTAGTGCTAGACATTAAAAAGGTTACGCTTACCAAGCATTTGCCCGATCCCACCAAAAAGAGCAAGATCATTCAAAGAATACGCTCAGCAGTGCGCAATAAAAGTGATACCCGGGTGGTATTTGATTTAAATCGGGCGGTTAAGCCAAAAAGTTTCCTACTTAAGCCGAATCGTAAATATGGACACCGTTTGGTGGTTGATCTGTATGACGCCAAAGGGGCGGCTAGCCATCGAAACCAGTCGGTCAAGACAATAAAAAAGACAACAACAGTAGGAGATCGGGATGTTGTCATAGCCATAGATCCTGGGCATGGAGGTGAGGATCCCGGTGCTTGTGGCAAAAAGGGTACGTATGAAAAAGATGTTGTGCTGGCAATTGGACGTAAATTGGTAAAACTGATCAATAACCAGAAAGGTATGCGTGCTGTTCTAATCCGTGATGGAGATTACTATCTGAGTCTGAGGCAACGCATAGCCAAGGCCAGGGAGAAGAAGGCTGACCTGTTCGTGTCAATTCATGCAGATGCCTTCCGTGACCGCAAAGTGCGGGGTTCATCAGTTTATACGCTCTCCAGTAGTGGCGCTTCCAGTGAGGCGGCTCGCTGGTTGGCAGAGCGAGAGAACAGTGCCGACCTGGTGGGTGGCGTCTCCCTGGAAGATAAAGACGAGATGCTTGCATCGGTGCTGTTAGATCTCTCACAGATTGGTACCTTACAGGCAAGTTCTGAAGCTGCCAGTCGAGTGCTTTCCCAACTCAAAACATTAGGTAAAACCCATAAGCAGAGTGTTCAACAGGCTGGTTTTGTTGTCTTGAAATCGCCAGATATTCCTTCCATGTTGGTAGAGACTGCTTTCATCTCGAATCCGCAAGAGGAAATGCGTCTGCGTGACCCCAAGCATCAAGGCAAAGTGGCCCTGGCATTGATGGAGGGTATTCGTGACTACTTCAAGTTTCAACCGCCCCCAGATACCTGGTTGGCAGCCAACCAGTTACCACGTAAGCATGTTATCTCTTCGGGAGATACCCTTCTTGAGATTGCCAATCGTTACCAGGTTAGTGTCAATCGACTGCGTAACGTCAATGATCTTAAGAGCGATATAATTAGAATTGGCCAGGTACTGCAAATACCAGGTGGTTGATTCTACTCTGGTTTTGCATCTCATACAGATTCTAGGTTTAAGACTCACTAAGAAGTTACTGCCATGCCCATCCGCACTCTACCTCCTCAGTTGATTAACCAAATCGCCGCCGGTGAAGTGGTTGAACGTCCAGCATCAGTCGTTAAAGAGCTGGTAGAGAATAGCCTGGATGCTGGTGCACGGCATATCGATATTGAGATTGAGCAGGGGGGTGTCAAGCGTTTACGGATTAGGGACGATGGCGTTGGTGTTGCTAAGGAGGAGTTGAGCTTGGCGCTCTCTCGCCATGCTACCAGCAAGGTGAATTGCTTTGAAGATCTAGAAGTACTACAGAGCATGGGGTTTCGTGGTGAAGCCTTGCCCAGTATCAGTTCTGTTTCGAGATTAAAGTTGATTTCTCACCATCAGGACTCTCAGGATGCTTGGGAAGTAAGTAGTGATGGCGCGGAACGTGCTCTTGAGGCAAAGCCTGCTGCACATCCACAGGGTACCAGCGTTGAGGTGCGTGACCTTTTTTATAACACGCCAGCAAGACGCAAATTTCTGCGTACCGAAAAGACAGAATTTAGCCATATCCAGGCTCTTGTACAGCGTTTGGCTTTGGTTCGCTTCGATGTGGGCTTCACTCTGCATCACAATCGTCGCCCTGTGTTTTCTCTGCCGCCTTGTGAGGATAAGGCCCAACGAGAAAAACGCCTGGCCGAACTGCTGGGAGCGCCATTTGTCGAGCATGCTTTAGTAATCGAAGAGCAAGCAGGGGATCTATCTCTGAGTGGCTGGGTGGCCAAACCCGGATTCTCTCGCTCCCAAGCGGATATGCAGTATTTCTATGTCAATCAGCGTATGGTACGAGATAAATTGGTCACCCATGCAGTAAGGCAGGGCTTTCAGGACGTGCTCTTTCATGGTCGGCACCCTGCTTATGTACTTTTCTTCAATCTCGACCCACGTAAAGTGGATGTCAATGTACATCCTACGAAACATGAGGTGCGCTTTAGGGATTCCCGTTCGGTGCATGATTTTATCTACCGTGCTCTTCATCGGTTGCTAGCCGAGACGCGCCCGCAAACAACGCCAGAAGTGGGGATGAGCCAGGAGGTGACCTCCCCATCTCCTGTTGCGATGCCTGAATTGGCAAAAAATCGCTACCAGGCACCTCAGCAGCAGGGAATCAATTGGCGGGCAGCGGATCGCCCAGCAGCGTATCGTGCTGGATTTACCGCTCAGCAACCAGTAGAACCTGAATTGCAAAGCCCAAACCAGGAACAGCCGGAGGAGCTGGTGCCACCACTAGGCTATGCCTTGGCTCAACTGCATGGTATCTATATTCTGGCGCAGAATCAGTCGGGATTGATTGTAGTGGATATGCACGCTGCTCATGAGCGGATTACCTATGAGCGCTTTAAGCAGAGATATCATGGTGATGGTATTACTCGCCAACCGCTGCTGGTTCCAATTCGAGTGGCGGTGAGTGTTCGGGAAGCAGATCTTGTCGAAGAGTTTCAAGAATTCCTTGAGCAGGTCGGCCTTGAAGTCAGTCGTTCTGGGCGGGATGCTTTGGCAGTTCGTTCGATACCTGCCCTGTTACAAGGTGCGGATCCGGAAAAGTTGCTTCGGGACCTGCTGTCTGATCTTGCCGAGCATGGCCAAAGCAACCGTCTTCAACAGGAGAGTGATAAGGTTCTCGCAACCATGGCTTGTCACGGGTCGGTACGCGCTAATCGCCGTCTTGGATTGGATGAGATGAATGCCTTGTTGCGTGATATGGAGCGAACAGAGCGGGCAGATCAGTGTAATCATGGTCGACCAACTTGGATTTCTTTATCAATCGAAGAAGTGGATAAGCTATTTCTTCGAGGACGTTGATATGGTTGACTTAATGCCTTTGTCAGATGAGCGACCGGCAGCTATTTTGCTGATGGGGCCAACGGCGTCAGGAAAAACCCAACTAGCTGTTGAGTTGGCACGGCGACTCCCTTTGGAGATCATTAGCGTCGACTCAGCACTGGTCTACCGGGGTATGGACATCGGTACTGCGAAACCGGACCGGAAAACCCTGGATGAGGCACCGCATAGGCTGATCGATATACTGGAACCTTCTGAAAGTTACTCGGCAGCTTTGTTTCGGCAAGATGCCCTGGCGGAAATGGCTGATATTCATCAGTCTGGAAAGACGCCTCTTCTGGTGGGAGGCACCATGCTCTACTTCAAGGCTCTTGTTCAAGGGCTCTCCGATCTGCCTGCAGCTGATCCAGTGATTAGAGCCAGACTGGAAGCCGAATTGTCAAGCCAGGGATTGCAAAGCCTGCACCAGAGACTCAAGCGATTGGATCCTATATCAGGAGCTAAAATCCACGCCAATGATACCCAACGTACCTTACGTGCCCTGGAAGTGATTGAAATTTCAGGCCGTACCATGAGTGAACTTCTAGAGGTAGATGCAGGTCTCAGTTTTCCATATCAGGTATTAAAGCTGGTTCGTGCACCAAAAGACCGGTCACTCTTACACGAAAGAATTGCAAAGCGTTTCAAACAGATGTTGGCTGATGGATTTGAGCAAGAGGTGCGAGTATTGCTGAAACGGGAGGATCTATCACCCAGCTCACCATCGATGCGCTCTGTGGGCTACCGGCAAATGTTGCACTATCTGCAAGGAGAGACGACCTGGGAGGAGATGGTTGAAAGGGGCATTATAGCTACACGTCAGCTGGCTAAACGTCAATTAACATGGTTGCGAAGTGAGCAAGATTGTCACTGGTTGGATGAACAGGGCGTGGTGTTGGATCAGGCACTTCAACTGATTTTAAAGGAATTTCCAAGTTTAGTAATCTAAGGATTTGGATATAAAGAAATTTTTAGATATTGATGTATTGAATGATTGGATAAATACACAATATGCTACACTTTCGTTTGTAGAGTAGATATTTACTATGCTCGGCATTGTTTACGCTCATATAGAGCTTAATAAAAAACAAACACAATAAGGAGAACCTCCATGTCTAAGGGGCAAAGTTTACAAGACCCTTTCCTAAATGCACTTAGGAAAGAGAGAGTGCCTGTTTCTATCTTTCTTGTAAATGGTATCAAGTTACAAGGGCAAATCGAGTCTTTTGATCAATTCGTTGTGTTATTGAAAAACAGTGTCAGTCAGATGGTCTATAAGCATGCAATTTCAACTGTAGTACCTGCCAGGAATGTGCGTATTCAGCATGCCAATAGTCAGATGGATGCGGATGATGATCCAGCTGTGGGAGCTGGTAATTTCTAGCCCAATTGGATTCATTCGGTCATGGGCGTATCGATGGCCTGTTACGCTGGGAAAAATAGGTTACTCCCTACCTTCTAACTTCCATTTCCTATCCTGCAAGCCCAGTAGCATAATATGCTAGGTTCTGGGCTTTGTACCTGGGTGCGGCTAATATTTAACCCCCATAATTTTTGGTGGTTTGCTGTGGATAAGTTGATAATTATTTGGAATCTAAATGTTTGATCGTCCCAAATCGGGTGAACGAGCGATATTGGTTCATCTTGAACTGAACGGGGTGAGTGATCCTGACGAAATCAATGAGTTTCGTGATCTGGCCGCTTCGGCAGGTGCTGAGCAAGTCGCTTTTGTTTCCGGTAGTCGTCATCGGCCTGATCCGAAATACTTTGTTGGTCGAGGTAAGGCTGATGAGATCAAACAGATCGTAATGGGAGAGGGTGCCGAACTGGTAATCTTCAATCATACCCTGTCTCCTAGTCAGGAGAGGAATCTTGAGCGCGAATTTGGCTGTCGAGTGGTCGATAGAACTGGCCTAATACTCGATATTTTCTCCCAGCGTGCACGCTCCTTTGAAGGCAAGTTACAGGTGGAATTAGCGCAGCTTCAGCATCTGTCGACGCGTCTGGTGCGAGGCTGGACTCATCTAGAAAGACAAAAGGGTGGTATTGGTCTCAGAGGACCAGGCGAGACCCAGTTGGAAACTGATCGCCGCCTCCTTAATCAGCGTATTCTGCAAATCAAAAAACGCCTTTCCCGAGTCGATTCCCAGCGAGATCAGGGACGACGTGGGCGTGAGCGGGCGGATATCCCAACAGTTTCCCTGGTTGGATATACTAATGCCGGAAAATCTACGTTGTTTAATCAGCTTGTGGGGTCGAAAGTCTATGCTGCAGATCAGCTCTTTGCTACCCTTGACCCTACCTTGCGAAGGCTTGAGCTGATAGGGGAGGGTTCCGTCGTTCTGGTTGATACGGTCGGTTTCATTAGTCATTTGCCTCATGATCTTGTCGCCGCTTTTAAATCGACGCTGCAAGAGACCACAGATGCGTCATTACTTTTGCATGTCGTTGATGCGGCCAGCCACCAAAGTGGCACCTGCATTGCCGAGGTGAATGATGTACTGCAACAAATCGGTGCTGATAAGGTACATCAGATTGAAGTATTTAATAAAATCGATCTCTCGGTGAATGATAAGCCGAGAATAGATCGGGATGAACAAGGTCAAGCCATTCGCGTATGGCTCTCTGCCGCAACGGGTGAAGGCTGTGAGTTGCTACTACAGGTGCTGGCTGAATTTTTTAAAAAGAATCATATCAAGCAGCGAGTGCATTTGAATCCGGAGGATGGACGTCTGCATGCCCTGCTTTTTGAACGCGGAGAAGTTCTTAATGAATATTCTACAGATGAAGGCGGATGGGAAATGGACATCGATATGTCTGAGATTGAGTTTCGTCGTCTTATGAAAGAAGAGCCTTTATTGGAAGCATGTCTCGTTTTAACCTAAAAAACAGTTGGCCGTTCTATTCTAATAGCAGATTCCTGATTTTGAAGAAAATAGCTTTGATATTCCTTGGCAGAAGAGAGACACGGGTTCTTTCCGTAGTGGATATAGATGCTCTCTCTAAATTAAACCCGTATGCTTGTCACAATAAGGTGATAATAAGGTGATCTATTTGCGCTGTTAATCCCATTGTGCTGAGTGGTACGGTAATGTGAGACAGGACAGTAACGGACTGTTAGAATGCTGCCGGAGTAATGATCGTACTGGACTGTCATAGCAGACACGAGTATCAAAAAGGTGAAATATGCCAATATTCGTGATCTGATTGAAGCAGATTAATCAATAACCAAGTTTGGAGTGTTCAATGGCCTGGAACGAACCGGGTGGAAACGGTAAAGACCCTTGGAGTGGTAAAGGAGGCGATCAAGGCCCCCCTGACCTGGATGAAGTCGTAAAGAAACTACAGGAAAAATTCAATGGATTTTTTGGTGGAGGCAAGTCGCCACATGGAGAGAGTTCCATAGGTGGTGGCTCAGGGCCGGGTTCAAAAACCATTGGATTAATTGTGGGCATTGCGCTGATTGTTTGGATGCTTAGTGGTATCTATATCATTGATGCTCCTGAACGCGGTGTGGTATTGCGTTTTGGCGCTTACCATGAGACCACCAAACCTGGCCCTCATTGGCACATACCTTACCCAATCGAGTCAGTTATGCCTGTTAATGTGGATGTCATTACCTCGTTTCGACATAAGGCGCAGATGTTAACCAGAGACGAAAATATCGTCGATGTTGAATTTACCATCCAGTTTCGAATCAAGGAGGATGCCGCAAACTATCTTTTTCAAGATCGTAATCCCCAAAAGACAATGCGTGACGCTACAGAGACTGCAGTACGTGAAATCATCGGTAAGAGCGATCTCGACTTCATCTTAACCCAAGGTCGCGGGGCGATTGCTGATCGGATCAAAAGTGGTGCTCAAGGCCTAATTGACTCCTATAAGGCTGGCCTGATTATCACCAGCGTGAATATGCAGCCGGCAAAGCCGCCTGAGCAGGTAAAGAGTGCCTTTGATGATGCTATCAAGGCTCGTGAAGATAAGGAAAAGCTTGAGAATCAGGCAGAAGCCTACGCTAATGAGGTCGTGCCACAGGCACGTGGTGAAGCGGCTCGTCAAATAGCCGATGCCAGTGCTTATAAAGATCGTGTCATTGCGGAAGCAGAGGGTGATGCCAGCCGCTTCCTGGCGATTCTTAAGGAGTACCAAAAAGAACCCAAGGTTACCCGAGAGCGTCTCTATCTGGATGCTATTGAATCGATGTTGGGTCAGGCCAGTAAAGTCATGCTTGATACACAGGGAGATAATAGTCTGATGTACTTGCCATTGGATAAGCTACTTCAGGATACTGGGCAAGTTAAAGTGAGGCAGGAGTCGTCTATTACTAAGGGTAATACCAGTACACCAATTGAGACCACAAAACTTCGCAGGGTCGATCGTTCTAGGGGGGAACGTTAATGAAATCATCTAAATTAGCAATCCCTTTCGCCGCCATTGCTGCTGTTGTGATCTATTTGTCGACCTTTATTGTCAACGAATGGCAAGTGGCCTTGAAGCTTCAGCTGGGTGAGATAGTTGCCGCTGACTACAAACCAGGTCTCCACTGGATGATACCAGTCCTCAATGATGTGCAAACATTTGATGCTCGTATCCAGACTATGGATTCACGTCCTGAACGTTTTCTTACTGCTGAGAAAAAGGACGTTATTGTCGACTACTTTGCCAAATGGCGTATTTCTAATGTAGCTCAGTACTTCCGTTCTACGGGGGGCAGTCTTGATAATACAGCGGTTCTACTGCAGGAGCGCATTAACACCAGTTTGCGTGATGAGTTTGGTAAACGTACCGTTCAGGAGGTTATCTCCGGTGAGCGAACCGAAATTATGGACAAGTTAACCAAGGATTCAGACGCTAAGGCAGCTGAGCTGGGTGTTGAGATTTTGGATGTGCGAGTCAAACAGATTGACTTACCACCAGAAGTCAGTGAGTCGGTTTATCAGCGAATGCGTGCCGAGCGTGAACGTGTTGCCCGCGACCTACGTGCCAAGGGTGGTGAGGCTGCAGAGCGGATACGCGCCAACGCTGATCGCGAACGAGTGGTGATTGTTGCCGATGCTTATCGTGAAGCTGAGATGCTGCGAGGTGAAGGTGATGGTAAGGCTGCTGAAACTTATGCAAATGCTTATAAGCAGGATAGTGAGTTTTACGCCTTCTACCGTAGCCTGGATGCTTATAAAAATAGCTTCAATGACTCTTCTGATATCATGGTTTTGCAGCCGGACTCTGATTTTTTTCGCTATCTTAAAAGTCGCACTGGTCAGTAGTCAGAAGGCCGCCATAACCTATCAGTCCACCTTCAATCTCCATTTGGAGGTGGGCTGAAGATCTGGATCAAGAAGGCGGGAATCAATCACTTCTGAAACCTATATCAATGGTAAATAGTATGATCTCCATGGACAATGGCTTCATGCTTTGGGAAAATAGCGAGCGGTCTGATGGTAATCCTGCTCTACTTGGTGAATTGATTGTGGCAAAGATGGAAAACGAACGCTGGATATTGCCTGATGGCATTGATGAAGTGCTTCCAAAGGAGGCCGGTGAGATTGAGAAAAAACGCCGTGAACTGCTCGATCTCTACGATAGTTGGGGCTATGAGTACGTTATTCCGCCATTTGTTGAGTTTCTTGACTCATTGCTCACCGGGACGGGTAGTGACCTTGATTTGAATACTTTTAAGTTGACCGACCAAATGAGCGGTCGAATGATGGGAATTCGTGCGGACATTACCCCTCAGGCAGCACGTATCGATGCACACTGTATACGTTCTCAAACTCCTACCAGGCTCTGTTACCTTGGTACTGTTCTACATACGCGCTCAGATGGGTTTGCAGGCACGCGGAGCCCACTGCAGATTGGTGCGGAGTTATATGGTCATGGTGGGGTAGAGAGTGATATCGAGATCTTGCGTCTGATGATGAAGACACTGGATAAGACTGGTGTTCAAGATGTCTATCTCGACCTAGGACATGTTGGTATTTTCAAGGGGTTGGCCAAACAGGCTGGACTGAATAAGCAGCAGGAATCAGAGCTATTTAATGCTTTGCAACGCAAGGCCTTGGCTGAAATTGAGACTCTGCTGGAATCCTTTTCTATTGAGCCGCAACATGCGGAGATGCTTTCTCGATTGGGTGAGTTGAATGGCGATGACGCCCTGAATCAGGCAAGACAAAGTCTGAAAAAGGCCTCATCATCGGTTATAAAGGCTCTCGATTACCTTCAGGCAATGGCCGATCAAATTGCTTTTTGGCTGCCCAATGTGCCGGTGCATTTTGATCTTGCAGAACTGCGCGGTTACCATTTCCACACTGGTGTGGTTTTTGCGGCATTCATTCCTGGGAGTGGCAAGGAGATAGCCAGGGGCGGGCGATACGATGCTATTGGCAGCGTTTTTGGTCGTGCGAGACCAGCCACCGGATTCAATACTGATTTAAAAAACCTGATTCGAGTCGCACAACCTTTATCAGAAGTAACGACCAGGCCCGCTGTGTACGCTCCTGTTTCTAATGATCCTCGCCTTCAGAGCGAGATTGAACGATTACGCGCAAATGGATATAGGGTGATCTGCGCCTTGCCTGGCCAGATAGGGGAGGGGGCTGAAATGGGATGTGTGAAGCGTTTGGAATGGGACGCGGGCCAATGGACACTAATTTCTGTTTGATTTTAGAAAAAATTCTGTAAGAATCAGCGGGTTTTTGTAATATAAAGTCTGACAGTGGTCGGCTATGACAATTTGAGAGAACCATGGGTAAGAATGTTGTAATTATCGGAACACAGTGGGGAGACGAAGGTAAGGGTAAGGTTGTTGACTTGCTAACCGACAAAGCTTCTGCCGTGGTTAGGTTTCAGGGAGGTCATAATGCGGGCCATACCCTGGTTATTGATGGAAAACAGACGGTCTTACATCTTATTCCCTCGGGTGTTTTACGTGATGGCATTCGCTGTTTAATCGGGAATGGTGTGGTGTTAGCCCCTGATGCTCTGTTGGAAGAGATCGATATGCTGGAGCAGCGTGGGATTCCTGCTGCAAGCCGTATGGGGATCTCAGAATCCTGTCCTTTGATACTGCCCTACCATATTGCACTAGATGCGGCTCGCGAAAAGGCTCGAGGTAAGAAGGCCATCGGAACAACGGGACGAGGTATCGGCCCCGCTTATGAAGATAAGATATCGAGACGGGGTATTCGTTTAGGTGAGATTTTTGATTTGGCACATATCTCAGAAAGGTTGCGTGAGGTCATGGATTACCATAATTTTGCCCTTAAGCATCTGTATGAATATGGCGAAGTTGATTATCAGCAGGTGCTCGATAAATTACTTGAACAGGCGCAGCGCCTGCAACCTATGGTCGAGGATGTAACCGGCACCCTTCATCAGCTACGCAGGGATGGCAAGCATGTGATGTTCGAAGGGGCGCAAGGTGCATTACTGGATATCGATCATGGAACCTACCCCTATGTCACCTCATCTAACACCACCTCTGGTGGCGCCGCAACTGGAACAGGTGTAGGGCCACGCTACCTCGACTATATACTGGGTATCGTTAAGGCCTATACCACAAGGGTAGGGGCTGGTCCCTTTCCAACAGAGCTGTTTGATAAAGATGGAGATTATCTTGGTAGCAAGGGTCATGAGTTCGGTGCTACTACAGGTAGAAAACGTCGCTGTGGATGGTTGGATATTGTTGCCCTGAAGCGCTCTTTGGAGATAAACAGTGTCAGTGGCATCTGTATCACTAAGCTTGATGTATTGGACGGAATGGAAAAGGTCAAAATATGTGTGGCTTACAAGCTGAATGGTCAGGAGATTACTTCCCCTCCGTCAGGTGCCGACCTTTTTGATGAGTGTGAACCTGTCTATATCGAAATGCCGGGATGGCAGGAATCGACCATGGGCGTTACCGAATATGATCAATTACCACTCCCTGCAAAGGAGTATCTGAATAAAATTGAGGAATTGTGTAGCACGCCGATAGATATCATCTCTACCGGTCCTGATCGTAAAGAGACCATTATCCGACGTCATCCATTTGATGGCTGAGGCTTAAGCTCGAATCTGAAGGTGCGTTTAACCAAATACTTTGCCTCAAAGGTTGATCTGTATCAATTATTTCACAACTAGCAGGCGGGTATTTGATAGCCTGTCGTGCCAGGCGAACTTTTCCGAATCGAGTAATACCCAAAGAAAGCCAAGGCCACAAATCAGCAGGGATAGGAGGCTGGCAAAGTGGCGTTTTATTGCGTCAGGCCAGCGAACTTTACCACCATCCATACGCACCAGTTTCAGCCGCCATGCACGCATGCCTAGCGTTTGTCCACCTTGAACCCAAAATCCTGAGAAGAAAGCTAAGGGTATGATTTCAAATATAAATAACTGAAATGCTAAAAGTGCACCTCCGGTGGGGTTGCCAAATGGCAGTGTGATACCTGCGGTAGTTACAAATATCAGTGCAGTCAATAATAATCCATCATAGAGCATTGCTGCCAAGCGGCGTAGCAGGCTAGGTGTGGTCGCCTCAGTGAGGTCCATAGGGGGATCGATATTCGTAGACATTACTTGGTTATTTATCCTCAATAAATGTTTATGCTAGGGTAAATCTTAGTGTGCGAGAGCAATTATCACGATTTGAATTTTGTCTGTCACCAACCATACTTGAATACCGTGATACTCAAACAGACGTTTGTGGAGAGGTGAAGCATGGAACACAGGTGTGACAACCGCAAATTAATATCTTGTGATGTCATCATTAGTGATTGTAGACTTGGTAGCGTAAAAGGGAGGGTACGCAATATAAGCCTGAATGGCATGTTAGTCGCTATTAGCGATAGCGCACAGCAGATAAATGGCATCATTGACGTATCTTTCCCCATAGAGGGAGGGGATAGCAACCAACAATGCCAAGCTAAGGCCTTGGTGGTGCACCAACAATCAGGATGTCTGGGGTTGATGTTCAGCGAGTTGGATCCTGGTGTGAAGCAGATGTTACGAAAAATGTTGTATGGATACGCTACTGTTACTGAGCGGGCCTATCTCTATCAATCTTACAGAGCTTGATACCTAGAATTTAGCCAAAGACCGCCTCATAGCTCCTTCTTGATAGAGCTCATAAGTATATTGATACTTGGGGCTGCAAGAATGGCTCAGAGTACTTTACTCATGCCGCCGACAAAATAATAGTCCTAAAAAGTTTAGTTAAACGTCGTATAATTTGTGCTGTAGTCTGATTCACCCAATAGGGTGACCATAACCATCGAAGCTATTTTCTTCAAAATCAGGAACCTGCTATTAGAATGGAGCGGTCAACTGATTTTTTTAGGTTCAAAATCAGAAATCTGCTAATGGAGAGGCAAAGTACAAAGGTGATTACAACACACTCTTTCCAGACTCGCTTTTTCAAGTCCAGCCTTTCCTTGTATGATTTAGGCATGAAATGCTTGCAAGCCTTCAAATACGAACTCCAGCCCAATGGTGAGCAAATACGTGCAATATCGCACAAGACGACATTCAGCAATAACTGGAAAAAGGCGAAAACCAAGGTCCAGAAGCTTCATATTCGCATCGTCCATGTCTGCAAAGAGTCCCTGCATAGGGCTACGAGCATCATCAGCCAAAACCACACACCAGCAGCAGGAACCCACCGAAGTGGCTCAGACGCAGATCAATGCCGCGTTTGAGCACTGTAGACCGTAGGAATCGCCGTTTTTTAGGGCGGCGAGGAAATCAACGGCAGAGTATGGTATGAGTGCTTCAGGGTTGGTTAAGTGGCAGACGAAGCTGGCCGTTATTCCTCTGCCGGCACTCTCGGTATTGGTCGGTGTTTTATGCGGTTTTGTCATGTGGCTGGTACTGGAGCCTATCCAGGACAGACGTCTGGAAAAGGTGTTCCATGATGAACTGGTTAAAAGGCTGGATGTCAGGGCTGTTGAAACACGTCTTCGATTTGAACAGTACCTAAATGAGTGGCAATCAGCGGGTCATGCCCTTTCGCACCACTGGTTGATAAAAAATCATATCAGTTCACCCGAATGGCTCAAACAGGGGCCAACAGTGCAGTTGAAGCGCTATCAGAATAGATTACCAGTATGGTTTGAAAAATAACAATTGGTCCTAAGATCCATTGAGCCAAAACAGGTTTTATTATTTGATAAGTATGCCAATCTGCGGGAGATCTATCAGAAGCAGCCCCTTCCATTTAGCCTGGATAAACTCATCGATTATTATCCAGGTAAGAATGACGTGATGGTTGCCCTCATTGATCAAACCCCCTATTTACTGGTGTGGTCAAATATCAGCTATCAGCAGCATCATCTTTCCGCAGTACTGTTAATGATTGTGCCGATCGACGAACGCTTTCTTTATGCATCGCAAAATATGGCTCATGGAACCAATACACTGATTGCTTTGGTGGATGCCGACACGCTCAAGCTATTAGCAAGCAGTGATCGCAAAAAAATAACTATAAACTCCTATTTGAATGATTGGAATGAGCATTATTTGCTTACCTCTCATATGATCACTCATTATCAGATAAAGGATCATAACCTGCTCTTTACGACTTTTGTTTCACGCGATGAAGTGCATAAAACGATTCGTAATGTCACCAAGCTGGCACAACAAGACAGGCTTTTGGCTGCGCTGGTCTATGTGATAGCTTTTTCGGTTATCTTCTATCTGATATCGACGAAAATCAGTCATGTACTATTACGTACTTCCCTTTTTGGACAACAAGCTTTGGGGATTGAGCAGCCAGTTCAGAAGAAGGGTAACCAATTACTGTTACTGGAGGATTGGGTTAAGGCCTTTTTTCGTCAATTGATAACAGCTCGAGATACCCTGCGTAGCAAACAAGAAGAGCGGATACGCGAAACAGAGGCCTTGAAAAGCGCACTTTTTGATAACTCTATGATTTCCATTATAACCTTGAATCAGGAGGGAACGATCGTTGAGGTGAATGGAACAACCTTAAAAACATTTGGTTATGACAGGAAACAGATGATCAACCATCGCCTTGAGGATATGGCAATACATCCAAATAATCGGGAGCGTTTTCTAACCATGCTTAGCAGCTGCATTAGTATGAGTGCTGCGAATTCTGATTGTCGAGCGCAGCCTATGCAGGTTGTGACCTCGAATGGGGAGGAGCGATCTGTTGAGTGTTCGGTGATTCCAATCCATTTGCAGCATCAGACGGTATTTAATGTTTATCTGCACGACATCACGGGAAAAAAACAGGCTCAACGGGAGATTACCAGTCTGGCCAAGCTAGCCAGTGAAAACCCAAGCCCCGTGTTACGTATCAATAGTCGTGGCGTTATAGTCTACGCCAATTCAGCCAGTGCTCCTTTATTGAGTTATTGGGGGTGTGGGCGAGGGCAGACATTGCCATTGTATTGGAAAAAACTGGTATCCAATACGCTCAACGAAGGTATGACCAAAGAGTATGAAATTAATGTTGAAAAGCAGATCTTCTCCCTGCAATTAGCACCAATACAGGAGCTGGATTATGTTAATTTTTATGGACGCAATATCACTAGGATGCGAGTGGCCGAGATGCAGAGTCGGCAACATCAGTCTGAATTGGTTCATGTTTGCCGTCTCAGTACAATGGGAGAAATGTCCACAGGTCTAGCACATGAATTGAACCAACCTCTTTCTGCCATTATTAATTTTGCCAGCGGTTGCGTTCGGAGGCTACAGTCAGGTATCGGTGGAGAAGCTGAGTTAGTCGATGCCTTAGCTCAGATTACCGCGCAGGCTGAGCGGGCAAGTGAAATCATTAAGCGACTCCGTGCGATGGTTGGCAAGCGTCCCCAAGAACACGAATTAGTCAATCTCAATCATCTGGTTTTGGAAGTGGCCTCATTCATAGAATTCGAAGCCAGTAGGCATGGTGTCGATGTAAAGCTGGAACTTAGTACTGAGGTGCTGCCGGTAAAGGTTGACCTGGTTCAGATTGAGCAAGTGATGCTGAATCTAGTGCGCAATGCTATCGATTCCATGAAGCAGGTTGATCCAGAACAAAGAAAACTACTCTTGCAAACCTGTAAAATTAGTGCCAGGGAAGCTCAGGTTTTGGTGCAGGATAGCGGAACAGGGATTCCTGCTACAACGTTGAAGCATCTGTTTGATGCTTTCTTCTCAACAAA
>JARRQF010000100.1:0-20061 GCA_037382065.1 Candidatus Thiodiazotropha sp.
CCTTAATGATATGTATGGCTATGCTCGACACTGTTGGAATCGCTTCAATTCTGCCATTTATCAGTGTGCTCTCAAATCCCGAAGTGATAGAGACAAACCAGCTTCTTAAGTTAGCATATGATGGATTAGGGTTTACTGAGATAAAAGACTTTCAATACGCACTTGGTATTGGCACATTTACTCTTCTTGTTAGTTCGGTAGTGCTACGCTCATTCACATTATGGGCTCAGTTACGCTTTACAAATATTGGGATTCACAAAACAGCCAGTAGAATGGTAGCGACCTATCTCGGCCAGCCCTATGCCTGGTTTTTAAACCGGCATAGCGCAGATTTAGGTACCCGGGTACTTTCCGAAGTTTTTAATGTATACCAAGGTAATTACTATACCTCAATGGTAATCATCTCAAACCTGCTGGTGATCAGTTTTTTGGTAATCCTGCTGATCATAGTGGATCCAATGCTTGCAATATCAAGTATGCTTGTGCTTGGAGGGCTCTACTTCTCGGTATTTTGGCTTGTAAGAAAATATATGGTATTGCTTGGTAAAAGGAGAATGCAGGCGAACCATGAAAGGTATCGAGTGCTTAATGAAGCCTTCGGGGGTGTGAAAGATGTGAAAGCAGCAGGCCTTGAGGGGGTGTTCTTAAATCAATTTTACAATCCTTCTGGTAAAATGGCCAAACAGAGCGTTATCAGCGGTTTGATTGCCGAGATACCGGCTTTCGCGCTACAGGGACTGGTGTTTGGTGGTGTGGTGCTTCTGCTGCTGTATCTGATGTCAAATTATGGAAATCTGAGTAGTGCAATACCAACGGTTGCTGTTTATGCCCTTGCTAGTTTCCGGTTGCTACCTGCGCTGCAAGGTATCTACCGAAATATTTCACAACTGAAATACAATAGCCCTTCACTGAAGTTATTATATAAAGACATTCATGAGCTAGAAAAGACATCGCGTGCTGTTGAAAGAAAAACAGATCAGGATATTAAGCCGCTCAGATTCAATGAAGCCTGTAAGTTGAGCAATATAAAATATAGATATCCTGAAGCAGATGCGCTGGCAATTGATGGTGTAGACATATCGATAAAAGTAAATTCGACTATAGGGTTCGTTGGGAGTAGTGGCTCAGGTAAAACTACGCTTGTAGATATCATACTTGGGCTTCTAAAACCAAATGAAGGCACGATTTCATTGGATAACGTAAAATTGACAGACGATTTGGTTAGTGCCTGGCAAAGATCCATAGGGTACGTATCCCAAAATATATTTCTCTCCGAAGGAACGATCGCAAGTAATATTGCTTTTGGTAAACCGGAAGATGGTATTGATATGGAGGCAGTTACGCGAGCTGCCGCTATAGCTCAACTGGATACTCTGCTTGGTGACTTACCCGAAAAATATAATACTCGAATAGGAGAGAAGGGTGTCAGATTATCAGGCGGACAAAGACAAAGGATTGGTATTGCGAGAGCTCTCTATCGTGATCCATCGGTATTAATACTAGATGAAGCTACCAGTGCCCTCGATAATATCACGGAACACGCAGTGATGGATGCGATAGATAAGTTGAGTGGAAAAATGACGATGATACTCATCGCGCACCGTCTCTCTTCGGTGCGTAAATGCGATACTATCTATTTTCTGGAAAAAGGCAAGGTGCTAGCTTCGGGAAGCTACGATTCTCTGCAGGAAACCTGTCCAAATTTCAAGCGAATGGTTGAGAGTGGTGTGATAGATACTTAGCTGAACCTCAGACGCAATCAGGAACCTTTATAATCCGGATGCGGCCCAAGGAAATCGTACCAGGGAATCTCCTTCTGGTTGAGTCTGGGTCCAGATGGCTTGATATCCATTTGCGCCTCCCAGTAAATTGAGATCGTGCTTACTGAAATCATTTTCATCCACAAACTCGTGATTTTCCCATTCGCTGCCATTGAAGTTTTTTGTAAGGATCTCTAATTTGCCGCTGCCGTTATCCATTAACCATGCTGCCAGATATCCCCCCATGCCATCGCTGGCTAACTGAAACTGAGTATTATTGGACGCATCAGTATTTAGCTGTGTGGTGGCAGACCATTCCGAACCATTGAAGACTTTTGCATAGACTGCATCAGAATAGTCGCTGAATTCCTCAACCCTATGCCCCCAAAGTATGGCATATTTTTTTCCTGATGGTTTTATCAAGTGACTGTTATTAACCATCTCGAACATGACATTTGGCGAGTCGTTCATACTTAGGTTTCTGGCTCCGCTCCATGAAGTGCCGTCATAAATGTTAGCGAACACAGCAGATTTTGATGGAATTTCTGATGAGTGCCAGGCAATGGCATAGCCGTCGCCATTGGAAACGACACTAAGCGTTTCCAAATCACCCCATCCATAGCCTGAAGAAAAGCTGATATCACCGATCTCTTGGATGCTGCTCCAGCTATCAGTAAAAAAACTGTTTTTGATCTTATTGTCATCAATCCAAAAGACAGCATAATCTACGCCATTAGTCGCCAGTTGTGGACAATGAGACCAGCGTTCGATCATTTTTGACGCGTCTAAGGCAGAGGTGATACGTTGATCGGGACTCCAAGCTTTGCCATCAAACTCCGATGAGACCAGATCCAAGTCTGTGTAGGAATCACCGCTTCGTTCAAACCAGGCTGCTAAATAGGTTTCCCCATTTGTTGTGATTTGTGGGTAGGTGACAGGGCTGTAACTATCCTCAGCAACTATCATCGGTTCAAGCCAGTCGGTTCCATTAAAATAGTGAGCAACAAGATGTGTATTTTGCTCACCATAAGTGGCATAAAGTAACATGTAGTCTTTGCCGTTCGATGTTAATGTTACTGTAGATAAGCTACCCTGTGCTAATACTCTAGCTCTGCTTGCTAGAGATTCATCCCACTCTTCTCCCTTAAAGACGATGGCCTTGGTGAGAACCAATCCATCTACTTGCTCCTCTTGCCAGGAAACAGCAAAGCCAGTTCCATTCGTGGCTATTTTGGGTGGTTTCGATGGTAACAGTGAGTCTGATAATAATATAGGTTGACTCCAATCTTCGTTATTCCGAATATTGGCGTATAGCGCCATGTGTCCCGATCTATACTGCGTCCAAACTGCTAAGGTTTGACCGTTGTCTGCGTTAATCAGCTGAGGGTATCGGCTGCTGCCAAGTAAATAGTTAGCCTCGCTTACTAGGCTTTGCCCTAGCCATTGTTCACCGTTCCATTGATTGCTGAAGGTAGAAATATCAGTACCTGAATCATTAAACTGATGCCAGAGCACTGAAATTCCACTTGTGGGATTAACAGTTATTGATGGGTAAGAGTCTGCGCTGAAGTCTCCCTCTAAAGTTTCAGTCTCCTTCCAGCCACCATTGTTGTCGTATAAGGTTGAGGAAAGTCTTTCAACCCCATCAATCGTTTTTTTCAGGGTGATGATATAGTCACCATTGTGGCCAGTAATTTCGTAAGGTGTATATCCATTTACAACATTTATTGCTTCGTTCGTTGTGTGCCAGGTAGCGTTCTGAAAGACGCTTGCGTAGTAGTGCGTTGTATACTCATCGGAATAGTCTCCTGAAACTGTAATAGGGCCGTCGTAATAACTCCATGCCACAGCATAACTGTCACCGTCTGATGCTAAAGTTATATAGCGCCCGAAGTTATTCGCATCCTGACTTAAGAGTGTAGCTGTCTCCCAATTCTCATCGCCTAAGGTATTAACTGCTGCATAGCTCCCCCATTCAGGATTATCGTAAGCAGTGAAAAGCGCACAATAACCACTACCATTTGATATAAAATCGGTTATATAGGCTGCGTTCGAATTGGCTGGGTTGCCGTTACTATGTGTAAATATCTCCGCACTTTGACTCCAACCACTAGCAGTTGTATACGTTCGGCTCAATATTGTGGAATCTTTACTCCACACTACGGAGTAACCCTTACCATTGCTGGCAGCAAAGGAACCGCTCGAGTTGGTTAATACTTCGGGAGCATGCCAGGCTGACCCATCATATATATCTCCGTGTAAAAGGGCGTCCGCCTCTTCCCAGAGAACCAGATAGCCTGAACCATTTGAAATAACCTCTAGATAATTTTTATCACTGCTGAGTTGATCCAGTAGAACCGCTTTACCTGGTGTGCCACCATCCTGGGAAATAGAAGCATATAACTCACGGGTTTGGGGGCGATACCAGGTTATTATGTAGCCCCTTCCGTTGCTGGTCATCTCAAAGGTTGGTACTGTAGCATCATCGAATTGGGTTGTCGTCCATTCTGAACCGTTAAAAACACTGACATACAGGGCGCTAAATTCTTTCCATGCAAGGGCGTATCCTGCGTTAGTTGAAACTATCTTATAGCGATCTAGAGAGTTTGTACTTATAGTAAACTGCTCGTGTATGATTCTAGTATTCTCATTAGAGGCTCCGTGGGTTGTGGTCCACTCTGAGCCATCGAATACGCTGGCGTGCAAGTTGCCATCAGGATTGCGCCAAAGGGCGGCGAAGCCCTTGTCATTGGAAACCAGCTTTGGAAAAACTCCATAATCGGCATCCTCCACTGATTCGGTTAATCTTTGAGCCTTCGACCAACTCTCTGAGGCGTTGTCATAGAGTGAGTAATAGAACCATGAGCCACCAGAACTTTTGTAGGTTGGGTATCTACCAAGGCCACTAACCGACCAAATGGCAATACCATTTCCGTCATCGTTATAAAGAGTAACAGGAGAGTCCAAGCTGGCTAGTGTGTGTACATTACTTATACTGAGAATCGATCTATTCTGAGTAACCGGATTACCATCAGGTTGCTGAGCAATATGGTCGGAACCTCCACATGCTTGTAGTAAGAGTGCGATTATAAAATATATGAGTATGGACTGAAGGTTCACTTCCCTAAAATACATAATTACTTCCATTGCTGCTATGCGCTTTGACTGGTACGAAACTCTTTTGTTGGTGAGCTCATCCATAAATCAGTACATGACTATTGTTCAAAATCAGTTTGCCAACCTGCAAGTGGTTTATGTGCGATACTGAGCGGTATTTAAAAATATATATCAAAGTCATCTAAAAAAACAATGGTTCTTCGTAGAAACTCACTCACTTTGATTATTCTAGTTGGGGCAATGATATAGGCACATTTCATTGAGAGTGAAAAATGACCATAACGGTAAAATAGAAATAGTGATACTTTTCATTGTGGAATTATTTTGCGCAGCTTTATGGCTGCAAGGTCGTAACAGGCTAAATGATGAGGTACACTAATCGCCATGAATGAAAGACCTGTCAGTATCTATTTTGGAGAGTCGCTAGGTCGCTATGGTTTTGGTGAGAGACATCCCTTTGGACCAGATCGCATTCAGGCTTTTTGGCAGGAGACAGTTAAACAGGGGTTAGATAAGAAAGTTACAGTTGCAACCCCCCAGGTATGTAGCGAACAAGCGTTGCTAACTTTTCACACCCAGGACTATATCAATCGGGTTAAAGCCCAGTCAAAGCAAGGTCAAGGTTATTTGGATGGCGGTGATACTCCAGCCTTTCAAGGGGTGTATGAAGCTGCCTCTACTGTCGCTGGATCGGTGCTGGATGGTATGCATCGGATCCTTTCAGCAAGTCATCCAAAAGTCTTTGTTCCCATTGCTGGCCTGCACCATGCCCGGCGCGATTCAGCCGCTGGTTTCTGTGTCTTCAATGATGCCGGGGTGTTGATTGAGAATCTGAGGATTCAGCAAGGTATACATCGCATCGCCTATGTCGATATCGACGCGCATCATGGTGACGGGGTCTTTTATGCCTTTGAGTCAGATCCTGAGTTGATCATCGCCGATATCCATGAAGATGGTCGATATCTCTATCCAGGGACTGGTGATATTGATGAGACGGGTAAAGGTTTGGCTAAGGGTACCAAGCTCAATATTCCTCTGCCGCCCTTTGCCAGTGACACTGACTTTCACCGAGTCTGGCCATCTGTAGAGGATTTTATTCGCCAGGGAAAGCCAGAACTGATTATCCTTCAGTCTGGCGCTGACAGCATTGAGGGTGACCCTATTACACATATGGCCTTCACCCCGGCTGCCCACGAATACGCAGCTCGCCAGCTGAGCCGACTTGCCAATGAAGTCTGTAATGGACGTATTATTGCGCTTGGAGGAGGGGGGTATAACAGAACTAATTTGGCACTGGGCTGGAATGCGGTCGTCAAGGCTATGTTGGAAGAGAGCTAATTCTGGATGATGGGCATCAAGACCAGGCGAAGCTTGGTGTGTAGCGCATAACTTGTGAGCTGTTCGAAGCAGCCTAATCGGTGACAGGGCCGAATAATACCTTAGCCATTTCGAAGAGTCTCACCTTATCGCTGTCACAGAGCTTCATGTAGATGTGCAGCAGATCTCGCATGTCTTGAGGGAGGGGTTCACAAAAGGTATTTTCAATTTGGGTTTCATCAAGCCAGCCGCGTGGCTTTTTCAGGTATCGCTCACATCGCCTGGCCATGTCGTCTGGGATCTTCTTAAGTGGATTCGCTTGCAGTTTTTCTAATCGCTCAACTGTGAGTTTCAGTGCATTAAGGAAGTCTGGTAGTTCGGCTGCGGCCACAATTTCATTAATGACCAGCATGAAATTACGGTAGCGGGTTGTATAGACAGCCGTAGCTCTGGGCGATCCGACACCGTAGGTAATCCAAGCAGGCTCTGCTTTTAGTGCCTCGCCGAGTCGTAGCGTTTCATCTGGTCCGGGTGTGGAGATCCCTAGTTCGAAGTTATTAATGCGACCGGCACTCCAACCCAGACGTTGGCTGAGTTCTCGGCTGTTTGTTTCCTTGGCCATCATGCGAGCTTGACGGATACGCTTGCCAATCTTCACATAGGTTTGATTAGGCTGTGTATTTTTATTACGAGGTTTTTGGGGGGATTTCTTTCTCTTTTGCATGCTGGAAGTGTATCACAAATAATCCAAAATAATTGGATATATGGGTTGCATTATCCAAAATGGAGGCTACAATATGTAGCAACTTAAATCACAGCATGACTTAGATAAAATAGAGATGACTTCCTTACAGCTATCACACATATCAGGGCTACTCGCAGACTTTACCAGTCCAGCGTCTGTACGCATGTGTGCATTTGGCTATCAGATAGTATTTGAGAAGGCACAAGAATTGATGAACTCAACCAAACCACAACTGATTATTGGCCCATCAGTTGGAAAAGGAATGGTATGACGTAGCCTCCAAAGGATATTTCCGGGAGGTTACCTGAAAACCAGGCACCTCCCGAGGATTAGACAGAACCCCGGTTGGTGCCCCAAACGCACTGCCGGGGTTTTTGCGTTCTGGGATACAAAAAACCCCCTTGTGCCCGCGATCGGCACTTGTAGTGGTCTTTACAGAATTATGTGGTCTGGCACAGATACGCGGTGGCGACACCGTCAAAGAGAGGAAGCCTGCGCACTCTCGCCTATGAATAGGTCAATCCAGACAAATCTCGCCTCCTTGCCATCAGTTCGGTTGGTGGTAGCGGTGAAGTGATTGACGGTCTGAACTGGCTTACCGGCCCCCGGGGGGAACCGGTGTCAGTGAAGGTAACAGGTGGTGCTGACCACCGTCATACCAGATCACGACCCGTGAGGGGTAAGGGGTAGTGCTTTAGTCCGAGCTTGCAAGTAAGGGCGGAGTGCAGTTCCAGGGGCACCGGGCCAATGGGTACGGGATCCTGAAGAACGGTTGAGTAACCGGCAGGTGAAAAACAGAAGATGTGTTGTATTTCGTGGCCCAAAAGGAGACGAAGCAACTGAGGCGCACACATCTTCGCAGGTTATCTATTCAGTTCCAGTCTGAAAAGCTAAATGGAAAGATGCGTCTCTCAGTAGCGTGAAAATGGCGTAAGCCTGAATCACTTCGGTGAAATTCAGGGAGATCTGAGGCTCTAAACCAACGATCTTTGATATGAACTCGCACGATGGCTCGCAAGCGCCTTTACTGCTCGCAAGGCAGACGGTAGATGACATATCGAGTAGCACTACTGCAACAGGTATTGCCTCCTGTTTGCAAAAGGCCGTCATGCCACACGACTCGGAAGCTGTCCCGGCAGATTCGAGTGGATAAGCGCGAACGGTGGGCTGGGTCGCCTGCTGATAATGCGACGAAGGGTGTGGTGTAAGCAGCTGTAATCTCAAGCTGCTCTTTTTATCTCTGGGTGTAGCTCAATACCATCTTTTTCGTCGAAAGTAGATAAGCTCACCTATGACAATGACTAAAAGCAGGCCGACAACAATACCAAAGCCCCAAGGGCTTTCTGCCAGAGGAATACCCCCTACATTAATACCCAATAAGCCAGTAATAAAACTAATTGGCAAGAAGATTCCGGTGATAATCGACAATAGGTATATGCGTGTATTCAGTTGATCATTCAAACGCCCCGTCACTTCTTCGTAGGTAACGGCAGTACGATCACGAACACTATCTAACTCTTCTACATAGCGAGTTAACTGATCCACGCACTCACGGAGTTGTAGGCGGTGATTTTGATTGAACCAATTAATACGTTCACTATAGAGATGGTATAGCGCCTCTCTCTGTGGACCGAGATGACGACGAAAAAGAATGGTTTTTCGCCGTAACATTAAGAGTTGTCCACGTAACGTATGTTCGTTGTTTTCTAGTAACGCCTCTTCAAGTGAGTCGACACTCTCCTCAAGATCTGTGATGACCTGACTCATTCGAGTGATAAGTCGTTCAGTGAGAGTAACAACAAGATCTCCACTATCTGCCGGACCTATACTATTTTGTAATCTTTTAGCAAGATCAGTAGCACTATATACAGTTCGCTGTCGTGTACTGATCATACGTGTTGATTCGGCATAAAGACGAAGTGAAACCATGTCTTCGGCATCAGAGTCAGGATTATGATTAACACCACGAAGACTGATCAATAGCCCATTGTCCACAGGGTCACAACGAGGCCGAGTCTCTTCGGAAAGCAGTGCGTTAATCACGATTTCATCCAAATCACTCTCTTCAGTCAACCAAGCCGCTACTTCTGGAACAGTATAATCAAGGTGTAACCACAAAACACCCTCTTCCTGCGTCCAGTGTCTGACATCAGCCCAATCAAGTTGACGGGCGCCACCTTGCCCGTCCAGGACAAATGCATGTATGAGCCCCTTTTCAGTATCTGTCATAAAACGATCCTCCAGACTAAGCTAACCATACAGGAATTCTAGGTTGAGTTAACTGTATCGATTTATTGGTTTAGATTCACCACGCATCCCTGGTTGAGGCCCACCAATAGGTTTGAGTTAGGTGTTATAATTATCTAACTCATTGAAAATATTGTTTAATTATTATTGGCATTGCTTGTGCATTGCTAGTTGCGGTTAACCACTTAACACAACTAAATTTGCCCAAGGAGATATCGCCATGCATAACAGATTCGTACTCAAATCATTAACTCTTTTACTGGTGATCTCCAGGTTTGCAGTTGCATCAACTCTGGAGCAAGACATTGTATCGGTCGAGTCTACGACATCTCCTGCCTGGGAGGGGCAGATGCCGGGGCTTACTACTGGTCAGCGAATTAATGATGTACTACATAACGCATTGAAGCTAGTGCGTGAAGATGCTTTGGAATCTGTGCATTTGGATCTGTACGAACTTGTCCAGGATCTCCAACGCATTTTAGATGGTGAGAGTCTGGACTCACCACTCCCCGCAAGCTATCAAAAAGATGGGGAGTTGTGGCTGCCAGTTAAGATTGAGCAACTGAAGGTTCGTTTGGATGCTCCCGATCTGCGTCCAAGGCCCCTGCAGGGTGAAGCTGGCGGAAAGGTTGGAAATATGTCTACCCAGGCCAGGCGGATTACTTGGCTTCCTGTTGCACGTACCGTGCAGCTGTTGAAGCAAATTTTACCGCTGCGTGGTATCAATGGGAGGTTACGAGAGCAACATCAGTTGGAAAAGATCTTACTTGGACTGCATACCCGTCTCGAGCTGCAAGACCGTCCTCTCATCTATGCCTATTATCAAGTCGAGGCGGCTCTTGCCTCAGCGCCACATTGGAATAATGAACTGCGTAGACAGCTACGACGGGCCGCTGAGCGACTTAGTAAGGAAAAGCGTCTTATTAACTATGCGAACAGACTACAGGCTCAGTCGGATCGACTCATTTTTGATTTTCATGGACTTCAACAACTTGCTCTTGACTTTCACAGGCAGATTGAGACAGATTCCAAAACCATATTAGAAGGAGAGAGGGCTACTCCGTGATAGATAAAAACAGTGTAGCCAGCCCCCATCGTCTTCTGATCCGATGATCGGAGTCAACTGTGCTGCCTTACTCCAGGGAACTATTGGAAGCGGAACTGTTCGGAGATGAAGCAGGTGCCTTTACTGGAGCCAAGGGAGGCCGCTGCGGACTTATTGAACAAGCCCATGGTGGCACCCTTTTCCTTGACGAGATGGGCAAATAGGAACTGGGTCTACAGGCAAAACTGCTGAAAGCAATTGAAAACCGGCGGGTGCGTCGCGTTGGCGGTGACTGAGAATTGGACGTTGAACTACAAATCATGGCAGCCACCAAACCAATTGCAAAAATATGAGCTTAAGACTAATGAATGAAACACCCGTGGTCCATACGCTTTTGATCCTATGTGGTCTAGGATTCATTGCTGAACTTGGAACAGGTTCTGGGCTGGTTTACTGGCTAGCACTCTGGCCTATTGAGTTTTCCCATTTAGGAGCACAAGGGGGAAATCTATTCCATCCATGGCAGCTCATTAGTTACGCCTTCCTACATGGCAGTCCGTTGCACTTGGTCTTAAATATGTATGCTCTATGGCTATTCGGTGGGCCATTGGAACGACGCTGGGGGTCTCAACAGTTTGCCTTTTTCTATTTGATTTGCGTGATTGGAGCAGGTCTGATGCACTTGGAAGTCGGCGAGTTAGCGTTGAATCAAACTAGCAATACTTCACCAGTGATTGGCGCTTCCGGGGGGGTATTTGGAGTTCTATTGGCTTTTGGTATGCGTTATCCGAATGTCAAGTTGATGATGCTGCTTCCTCCAATACCTATAAAAGCCAAATGGTTTGTTCTTGGTTACGGGGCAATTGAGCTCATTGCTGGGATTACAGGATCCTCCAGCGGTATCGCCCATTTTGCCCATCTTGGCGGCATGTTAACCGGTTTTCTACTACTTCGAGGTAGTCACTTGCGGTTTCGTTAAGCCTAGTGTGGTGCTTCATACAAATTGACGATGATAGAAGCCTGCTCAGGCCAGGAGACAAGGCGCAATGCGCAGGGAATGGCTCGCCCTTTTCAAGCATTGCAACGCAGTATCCTGGGCACGCGCCTAGCGGCTAACCGCTTAGCGTCACGCTATCATCGTCAATTTGTATGAAGCACCATACTAGATTCTTTAGCAGAGCCTGGTTCCGTTCGACCATTGTTTGGGGAATTTCAACCAGACAACACATTTATGAAGGTTGCTTGTTCATTGTTAAAACATTTTCTCACCAAGTGTGTCATATGCTGCAGTGGGGTTTTGCAACTTACCAGCCTAAAATTGTTGAATTGGCACGAAGTCTGCAATAGACCATGACAAGCGGGAATAATAAAATGGAGAAGATTCATGAGTACTGCGCAAACATCAATAGAACCAAAGCCTCAGTCACCAGAAGAAGAACAGAGCGACTTGCTCAGACGCGAGTTTTCACTGCTGAAGCAGCATGTGAATCGGCAGATTCTTGGGCAGTCCGAGTTGGTCGAGCGATTGCTGATCGCTCTACTGGCAGATGGCCACTTACTGGTTGAAGGTGCACCAGGTTTGGCCAAGACCAAGGCGGTTAAGGCGCTTGCATCAGGACTGGAAGGGGATTTCCATCGCATTCAATTCACCCCGGACCTGCTCCCAGCCGACCTAACGGGTACCGAAATCTATCGTCCCCAAGATGGCAGTTTCCACTTCGACAAGGGGCCTATATTTCATAACTTACTGCTGGCGGATGAGGTCAACCGTGCTCCGGCTAAGGTACAGTCGGCACTCCTGGAAGCGATGGGCGAACGTCAAGTCACAGTGGGACGGGAGACCTATCCACTCCCTGAACTGTTCCTTGTGATGGCTACCCAGAACCCGATTGAGCAAGAGGGTACCTATCCCTTGCCCGAAGCACAACTTGACCGGTTTCTTATGCATGTGCCGGTAGGCTACCCAGATTTCACCAATGAAAAAGCCATTCTGAATCTCAATCGAGAGGAATCAAAAGAGACCTCCTCAAAACAGCCACATCACCGCATGAGTCAGCACCATGTGTTTGCTGCCCGCCAAGCCATACTTGAGTTGTTTATGTCAGAGGATGTTGAGGATTACCTACTTCATCTGGTACTCGCTACTCGCGATCCCAGCCCTTACGAAAAAGAGTTGGCCGGGTGGTTGCGCTTCGGCGCCAGTCCCCGTGCCACCCTGGCTCTTGATCGATGTGCCCGGGCGCGTGCCTGGCTGGCAGGGCGCGACTATGTCTCACCCGAAGACATTCAAGCCGTGGCACCGGACGTGCTGCGTCATCGCATTCTGCTCTCTTATGAGGCCGAGGCGGAGGGTCGGACCTCCCAAGGATTCGTAGAAAAGTTGCTTAGTTGTGTGCCTGTACCATGATCCTAAATTTCGCAGTTGAGCGCTAAATCTGACGTAAGGTAATGAAATGCTAGATCAGTTCAACCATCCAACAGATGGCACATCCATTAACCTTGAAAGCCTGATTGGTCTACGCCAGGAGTCACGCCGTCTGAAGCTTGCAGCCCGTGGCAAGGTGCTTGCCACTCGTAGTGGTGGCCATCTTTCACGCTTTCGCGGTCGCGGCATGGAATTTGACGAGTCGCGTGTCTATCAGCCGGGTGATGACCCGCGCAACATGGATTGGCGTGTTACAGCGCGTGCTGGAAAACTTCACGTCAAGCTGTTTCGAGAGGAGCGGGAGAGGCCAGTTTGGTTGTTGGTAGATTTGGGACCCTCCATGCGATTTGGTTCACGTGTGGCTTTCAAATCAGTCATTGCATCCAATGCTGCTGCCTTGCTGGCTTGGGCCACAGTGGATAAAGGTGATCGGGTAGGTGGGCTGGTATTTGACGAGACTCGCCATTTCGAACGGCGTCCCGCCGCTCGCACCCAGGGACTACTACCTCTGTTCAAGGCTCTCTCTCAGTCGCCACTTGAGGAAAAGGAGGGTGGTCACACCTCGATTGCCGCTGCAACCGAGTATCTTTCCCATCTGGTACGCCCTGGAAGTTTGATATTTCTGATCAGTGATTTCTTCGGTCTTACCAATGAAGATGGTGCCAAATTCGCCCGCTTGAAAACCGGCAGTGAGTTAGTCTTAGTGCATATCTATGATGCGTTGGAGTCGACCGCTCCACCCCCAGGCCAATACCCTGTCTCGAATGGCGTGCAGCGTGGGGTATGGGATACCCGAAGCAGTTTGCAACGTGATGCTTGGAGCAAGCGATTCTCTGAACATTTCCGTTTATTAAAAGACCTATCCTACCGTCATCAGGCGCATTTGGTTAGCCTAAGGACTGATCAACCTGTTGCTGAGAGCCTTAGCCGAGGTTTAGGTGTGCGAGTTGACTCGCGGGCAGGTAAACCATGAATCCGACATCCGTTCCACCAACACTTCCCGCAACACCAAACCCCTTGGCTGAGCTGCGCGGATACCATCTGCCTGATCCAGTCTCCTGGTGGCCTCCCGCACCTGGTTGGTGGATATTGGCAGCCTTACTGCTGATTATGATGGGACTATTGGCGGGGTGGTTCTTTCGCCGACAACAGCGTCGTGCTTCTGCACATCAGGCAATCCGGGAGCTAGATCAACTGTGCTCAGCTCAGCTTGAGAAACCAAACTCACTTCTATTCATTCGAAGACTCTCTTCTTTGTTACGCCGTTTCGCCCTGACCCGCTTTCCGCGTCATGAAGTGGCAGGGTTAGCGGGTAGCGAATGGCTTGAGTTTCTCGATACTCATGGTGGAGCAGGGCAGTTTCGTGAGGGTTCGGGACAACTACTCAGTGATGCACCCTATTTGCCGAATGCAGAGGTTCCCGTCGAAGAGCTGGCAACACTGGTGCGGAACTGGATTCAAAACAATCAGGAGCAGAAACCATGATCTCTCTCGATTGGCCTTGGGTATTGGCGGCTCTGCCACTACCACTTTTCATGCGTTGGTTGCCACCAGCTCATCCACGCCAGAGTAAAGCCTTACAACTCCCTTTCTACCAGCAACTACCAGGGCTGGCTTCAGGTTTTGTCGGTGCTGGACCAAACCGCCTGCGAATGGTACTAGCTTGGCTAGCCTGGATACTGCTTGTGTTAGCCGCAGCCCGTCCTCAGTGGTTGGGTGAGCCAATCAACCTACCCATGTCCGGCCGTGATCTAATGATGTCAGTGGATATCTCCGGCTCAATGAGTCAACAGGACTATCAATTGAATGGTCGTCCCGTTACCCGTCTGGATGTTGTCAAAGCAGTGGCGGGGCGATTCATCGAACGCCGAGAAGCAGACCGTTTGGGACTGATTCTGTTTGGCGGCCACGCTTACCTTCAAACCCCCCTGACCCATGATCGTGCGACCGTAGAGACGATGCTCCATGAGGCGGTAATCGGTCTGGCAGGGCGAGAGACAGCCATGGGTGATTCGATTGCGTTGGCGGTTAAACGCCTCAGACAACAACCGGAAGATAACCGGGTATTAATCCTACTTACCGACGGCGCTAACACGGCTGGCAACATCTCTCCACGGCAGGCAGCGCAACTTGCCGCCCAAGCCAATGTACGTATCTACAGCATTGGCATCGGCGGCGGCCAAGTTGGCATGAACACACGATTCGGCATGCTAATGCAGCAGCCCTCCGACCTCGACCCCGCCACCTTGCAAGCCATTGCAAAGACAACCGGAGGACGCTATTTTCAGGCAACAGATACAGCCCAGCTTGAGACAATCTATGATGAGCTGGATAAACTGGAGCCCAGTATCCGCGACTCCCGCAGCTTCCGCCCCATGCAAGCCTTGTTCATGTGGCCAGCGGGCTTGGCACTCTTCATCACTATCGGTTTTGCACTAAGCGCCTTGCCTCGTCGTGCCACTGCTCATGTTACGGAGGTTAAAAATGCTGGCTGACTTCCACTTTCTCCGCCCTCTATGGCTACTGCTGATTATCCCGCTCCTGATCCTCATTATACGTCTAGTGCGTGCCGAAACTGGCAGCGATGTTTGGCGGGGTATCATTGATGCCAACCTGCTGCCACATCTATTGACCAATGAGCAGGGTAAACTGAGTTATCTGCCAATGATTTTATTAGCTATAGGTTGGTTGTTGGGCGTATTAGCATTGGCTGGTCCGGTTTGGCAACGGCTCCCTCAGCCTGTGTACCAGGCTCAGCAATACCGAGTCATTATGCTTGATATCACACCCTCCATGAATGCCACCGATCTACCACCCTCGCGACTGGCCCATGCCCGCTTCGAAGTGCTGGATTTACTGCACAAGGCAGAAGATGGTCAGACAGCCTTGATTGCCTATGGTGCGGAGCCTTTCGTGGTATCTCCCTTGACTTCGGATAACAGCACTATCGCCGCTCAAGTGCCGAGTCTGGAGAGCAGCTTGTTGCCAGTGCAGGGAGATAAACGCACTGATCTAGCCCTGAGAAAAGCTGGTGAACTATTAGAACAGGCAGGCGCTCCTGATGGTGAGATCATACTTATCACTGATGGACTTGACCATCCAGCGGCGGCACAAGAGGAAGCACATAAACTGTCCAGTAAAAACTACCTTGTTTCTGTGTTGGGCGTTGGTAGTGACAAGGGTGCCCCAGTACCCATAGCAAATGGTGGATTTCTTAAAGATAGCAGCGGGGCTATTCTCATGTCGCCATTGCAGAGTGATGGGCTTAAAATTCTCGCCAAGGCTGGTCATGGACGTTACGTGACCGCCGACCTGAGTGATCGAGATATCGAGGCTTTGGTTCCCTCCAATGTCACGCCGCTTAAAAATGCCGTGACGCAACAGAATAATCAGGCTGATCAGTGGCGTGAGCAGGGTCCCTGGCTGCTGTTGGTTCTACTCCCCCTGGCGGCCTTTGCATTTCGGCGGGGTTGGATAGGATCGCTGATGATTGCAGTGCTTCTGGTGCCTCCGCCCGATGCTCAGGCATTCAGCTGGCAGGATCTTTGGTTAAACCCAGATCAGCAGGCCGCCGAAGCTTTCAAAGCCGGCAAGCACCAGCAAGCCGCAGAACTCTTTGAAAGCCCCGACTGGCGTGCAGCAGCTCAATACCAGGCAGGTAATTACAAAGAGGCACTGCAGTCTCAGAGTGGCAGTAACAGCATTCAGGCAGATTACAATCAGGGCAATACATTGGCGCGCTTAGGTAAACTGGAAGAGGCGCTCAAAAAGTATGACCAGGCCCTAAAAAAAGATCCACAAAATGAGGATGCCCGCTTTAACCGCGACCTGGTAAAAAAACTGCTGGATCAGAAGCAACAGCAAGATCAGGATGACCAACAACAAAAAGAGAATAAACAGAACCAGGCAGGGCAGCAAGATAAAGAGAACCAGCAAAACCAGGCAGGGCAACAGGATAAAGAGAACCAGCAAAACCAGGCAGGGCAACAGGATAAAGAGAACCAACAGAACCAAGCTGGGCAGCAAGATAAAGAGAACCAACAGAACCAAGCTGGGCAGCAAGATAAAGAGAAGCAACAGAACCAAGTGGGGCAACAGGATAAAGAGAACCAACAGAACCAGGAAAAACAGCAGAGCAAAGCAGAACAGGAAGCGTTAAGTAAAACGCCACAATCGACTGACGAAGCGCATCAATCCAACGAGCCAGGAGTCGCCGATCTGCTGGGCGATAAAACTCAGCAGAGAGCCAACCAAACCGCCATTACAGATAGCGGACTCAACACAGAGGATCAGCAAGCCATGGATCAGTTACTACGGCGTGTCGAAGATGATCCTGCTGGTCTATTGCGACAACGCTTCTTACTTCAACACCTTCGTCGCACTGGACAACTTCCGTGAGGAGATCAATATGCAGCCAATCTATTTCGTTTTTCTGATTACGTTGTTAATTACAAGCAATGCCTTTGCTGACGGCCTATCAGCCCAACTGGATCGCAATCGTATAGCGGAAGGTGAGACGGTAGTACTTACCCTGACAGCACCTGGTGATACAACAGAAACGCCAGATCTCACCCCACTGAGGAAAGATTTTGATATCCTCAATCAGAGTCAAAGCACACGCATGACAATCATCAACGGTCGCAGTGACAGTACCCATGAATGGCAGTTGGTATTGGCACCGAAAAAGATGGGAAAACTCACGATTCCAGCCATTCAGATGGGAGGGACATCCAGTGCCAGGTTGGCATTGGAGGTGCTCCCTGCATCGCAAGCTGATCAGTTAGGCGCATCAAGTCCTGTATTACTAGAAGTAGAGGCAGAGCCGAAATCAGCCTATGTACAAAGCCATATAGAGCGAAAATATGCCATATTCCCTCAACACAGCGGAACATTGGAGATCAATGCACCGCTACTTTCAGCTGAGGTTCCAGAGCAAAACAAACGCGGCAGTTCGCGTCATCAAATGTTCGGTCGTGATCCATTTGCTGATATGCGAGGAATATTTGGGCAGGATCCATTTTTCTTTGGTCACACACGTACCGTACAGCTACGGGGACGCAACCTATCACTGAACATCCAGCCACAACCAAGTGGAACCCCATCACCCTGGTTACCCGCCGAGTCATTGACCTTGAGCGAATCCTGGTCACCCGATCCGCCGCAGTTTCATGTTGGAGAGCCGGTTACCCGCACAATCACTATTGCAGCCAAGGGCATCACCGCCAGCCAGCTGCCAGAACTGAGACCAGCAGTTCCGCAAGGCGTTAAAGTCTACCCTGATAAATCACAGACAGAGACACAATCCGAAGCAAACAGCTTGACCTCCCAGAAAGTCTTAAAGTCTGCCTTGGTGCCATCACAGTCTGGTGAATTAATCCTGCCTGAAGTCCGTCTATCCTGGTGGGATACCAAAGCAAACAAACAACGAATCGCGACCCTGCCAGAGCACAAGGTTCAAGTCATACCTATGCCTGCGGATATGAAGCAGGCACAAGTTGAACAGGTAACAACTGAGGCCAAAGCAACACCAATGCCGACCACACCCGCCACACAAAACAGTTCCGCTGAGCAAAGGAATGATGAAGGAAATAGCAAGTCCATGGGTTACCAAAAACAACCGAGCTATTGGCCATGGATTGCAGCTATTATGTTTCTGGGCTGGTTAATCACAACCATACTCTGGCTACGTGCTCGCTCAACAAACCAAAAAACGATCACAGCAGAATCACAGCCACAGACAAACACACCCAATACCAAGAAAGCACTGGAGAGATTCCGCCAAGCGTGCCTTAATAATGATCCGAAGACAGCTCGCCAGACACTCCTGGAATGGGCGGCAGCACGCTGGCCAATGAAACCACCACAGAGACTTGAAATGGTAGGGCAGTGTATCGGCATTGAATCATTAGAGATACTCCAAGAGATGGATCGCTGTATCTATGCAGGTGCTGCGCAAACATGGGATGGAGAAGCCGCATGGAGTCGATTATCACCACTCTTAACGAAGAGAGAGAAGCAATCGCGTAACGATACTCAAGCTAAGATATTGCCACCACTCTATCCGCAAGGTATCTGAATTGCATTTCTCGAGACCTTTTCGAATACTTTCATAGCCTCCTTCATGTGGGAACGAGACAAGTATTAGTAATAACCCTAGCTAGTGTGGTGTTTCATACAAATTGACGATTATAGCGTCTCGCCCGAAGGGAAGCCTGCTCAGGCCCGGATACTGCGTTGCCATGCTTGAAAAGGGCGAGCCATTCCCTGCGCATTGCGCCTTGTCTCCTGGCCTGAGCAGGCTTCTATCATCGTCAATTTGTATGAAGCACCACACTAGTACCCGTCCATTTGTTATTTACCAGCCGGGTGGAGGCTCATCAGTAGTACGCTTATCTTTTTTAACAGTTTCTAAGTTAGTTACTGTTAAACCATACCCATTTGTTGACCTATAGTAGGGCCCATTAGTCTCCTCATCAAAATGAGCGTGATACCCTTTAGTTTCGGAGACAGCTAAAATCAATTTGGCCATTGCCGCCAAACCGTCACGGTCCCCCTCAATTGAAATATTTCTCCCAGTCTCATCAACTTTTAGATTGAAATTGACGTTCTCATCAACTTCAAAATACGGGTGCCCATCGTCTCCAAACTTTAGATCAATACTTATGTGCTTGTTCATCATTTAGCCTTAAAAATTATCCAGTCCATAAAAAGCTGCTTTTTGAACAGACTCTTTAAATTTAGGAGGTTCTAGAAGTTTTTTAGGAACCTGCGTATACCAGTCTGGATCATCCAATCTAATATACAGCGGTTTTGAGCTGCTTCTGCCAACATGAACATGAGGTCCATGTGCAGATCCCACGTGAACTTCAGTTTCGAACCCAGCAACTTTCTGTCGCTCTAGAATAGTAATATCATTGGATACCCTCTTTCCAGGGTTTAGTGCGATGGCTCACGAACATCCATGATGAGGTTCGTACCTCACCATATCCTACATTTCATCCCTTAATGGTGGGACAGAACCCCTCCTTATGACTTTTGCGACACCCTCCAAGGGGAGAGGGAGTGTACTTTTCAAGCGCATCGTAAACATCAGCTTATGGTGTGGGCCCAATAGCCTGTTCACGCCCAGGTTCGAACTCCGCATCCCCTCTCCCCTTGCGGGAGAGGGCCGGGGTGAGGGGAATATAAAATAGCATAAGCGCAGCTTACACCACTATCATGAAATGTGTCATGCGAATGCCTGCCGCTTTCTGAGATTGAGTGGGTATCTCGACGGGTCCCATAAGATCAACGTAGTGCGATTGCCCTGACCTGCAACCTACGCAGTTGGGAAAGATATTTCGTATGTCTGATTGGTTTTCTATCCCCTCATCCTGTCCTTCTCCCGGGGGGAGAAGGGACGCAC
>JARRQF010000101.1:0-11309 GCA_037382065.1 Candidatus Thiodiazotropha sp.
GTTCGGCAGGTGGAGCAACGATTGAGACCTTGCGTAAGTCTGTAGAAAATCAGGCTACGCCTGATTAGCCCTTTCATCCCCGCCCGCATTGGGCGAGGGTTTTCGGGCTATTCTGCTAATATCCAATAACCGCTACGCGCCCATCAATTTTAGGCGCACTCATTTAGGCCCATTTCATGATCGACAAAATTAAACAAACTTCGTTACTCTTACTTGGCCTGATACTGTCGTGTCCATTGAGTGTATCTGCTGACACTGGCCCTTGGTATCAGTTCGAAGTCCTGGTTTTTCAACGCATTGCTCCCGGAGCCGGGTCAACTGAAAGCTGGAAAGCTGATCCCGGAACACCTTCCCAGGTGGGCGCAGCCTACCTCTCTCGCGGCCCAGCGCTGGTCAATAACAAGCCTGTCGCTTACCGCACGCTACCGGCTGAGAAAAGAGTTTTAAATGGTGCCTGGGGTGTGATGCGTAGATCGCGGGATTATCGCCCACTCTACCATGTCGCCTGGCGTCAGCAGGTCAAAAGCCCGAATCAGGCCAAGCCAATCTACTTCAGCCTGAAACCCAAAAATGGGGCTCCTGTTTCGGATACCAATCCTCCCTTACTAGAGGGCACAATAAAATTTGGTATCAAACGCTATCTCCACCTGGAGACTGATATTATACTGAGGAAAACCATCAACGACAGCCAGCCAGATGATTCGGATGGGTATCGTTATGGTCCTACAATCAGAAGCTACCGTATGCAAGATAGTCGGCGCATGCGTAGTGGCAAACTGCACTATCTCGATCATCCTGTACTGGGAGTGTTGGCTATCGCTAAACGTTATAAAATGCCAGCGCCCGTAGTAGAAAAGCCCCTTCAGCCAGAGGAACCCTCCCTCACTCCAGCCAACGAGCCCCAGACCACTCCCGGTGGATAGCAGCAATTAATTGAAAGCTCCCCCACGAATCTGCTTGGCAATCCGTTCAGCCAGTTTGCTGACAGCACGGTTAGCGGCGCTCACTCCCGCCTCTATTCCACTACCTGAAATTGCTTCATATAGTGTTATTTGCTGCATCTCAACAAGCCGGTTACTCCTTAGCTCAATAAGACTCCAGCGTACCTGTAGGCTTATCTGCTGCTCTTCCAAATCAAACCGATTAATGTGCAGATAGAGCTCAAAATCGGGCTTGACGCTCGATTGCCAGGGATAGGCAATCACCTGAACCTTCTGCAATTGATGTTGCAGGCTATCGCAGATCAAGAGTTGTAGATTCTCCTGCAGAGATCCGGCCCATTGATCGAACTCATGCAGTTCAACCTGGTGCTGGGAGCGTCTTTCGACAATCTGTGGCTGATCCAAATATCTGGCCAGCGTCACGTTGGCAACACCAAGCAAAGGCACACCGGGCTGCGGTTTTAAATCGATCTGATCCGCACCCGGCGCTCCTTCATCCAGACGGTAAAATCGGGTGGGCTTAGAGGTACCGGCACAGCCAGCCAGGAATACGATGATTAACATCGCCAGTATCCAATTTATCAGACTATTTCTCATAGGTATTACTGTTTCCCCTGAATCAGCGCCTCAGGATGACGCTCAAGATACTCAGACATATTGCGAATCGAACGAGCAGCTGCTCCCAATTCACGTAGGGCCAGATTCATTTGAGTCATCACTTCTGAATCCTGACTTAAAATGCGATCAGCTGAATCCGCCACCTTACTGACCTGTGTAAAGGCTTGATCGCCACTCACCATGGTTTTATCCCAACTGGCAAAAGCTCCTGATAAATTCTGCTCGGTGGTCGCAATAAATGTCTGAGTATGAATTGCGGTTCGGCTAACCTCTTTGAGCATTAATTGCGCCTCGGTCAGAGTCGCATTACTGTTCTCAAGCAATACAGGAGCCTCCTGGGCAAGTAACTGAGTTATCTGATTCAACCGCTCTGATGCCACGACCAGTGAATCGATGGCACGCTTAACATCGCCATCAGCCAGCATCTTGTCAATACTATCCAATATCCCTGAAACACGTTGAGTGATTCGCTCTATCGGAATTTGCTCTATTGCAGTCGCCAGCTTCTCCATACCCGATTGAACAGTGGGTATTTCTGGGTAGCGATCATCCTCATTAACCAGCCTGATCGGAGTGTCCGGCTGAAAATCCAACTCAACCTCCAGCTTTCCAGTTACCAAGCTTTGCAAGTTAAGCCTCGCCCTAAGACCCTGCTTAATCAGATGATCGAGTTCCAATGGATCATTTTCATCAGTAATGACACCATTAACCTCTAACTGGGAGTCTTCAATGCTGATAATCACAGGAATTCTGAACTTCTGAGGCTCCTCAAAATAGGTAATCGACATCGACTCAACATGCCCTATCTTGACCCCGCGAAAATTAACCGGCGAGCCTACCTGCAAACCTTTGACATTCCCTTCAAAGAATAGAATAAATTGCATGGATTTTTCTCCTAGGCTACCACTTGAGAGGATAAAAACAGCAGCTATCCCTAGGATAAGTGTTGCCAGCGCAAAGGCTCCGATGAGGGTTGGGCTAATCTTTGATTGCATATTATCTCTATTCCTCTTCAACCTAGTGTGGTCAACTGCGGAATCCAGATTCAATACCCCGGGTTAGAAACTCCCGGACTTTCGGGTCCTCTGTCTTCTCCAGCAATTCACTGGGGTTTCCTTGGGCAATCATTGTTTTCGTGTCCGGATCAAGAAACACCGAATCACTGCCAATAGTAAAGATACTCGCGAGTTCATGGGTGACTACTACGATAGTGGTTCCGAGACTCTCACTCAGCTCAATAATCAGATCGTCCAGACGCTTGGCACTGACTGGATCCAGGCCTGCCGAGGGTTCATCAAAAAGTAATAGTTCTGGATCAAGAGCCATAGCCCTCGCCAACCCAGCACGTTTTTGCATTCCTCCACTGATCTCGGAAGGAAAATAATCCTCAAATCCCTTCAAACCAACCAGAGAAAGTTTGTATGACACCAATTCACGCACTTCTGATGGCAATAGCTGGGTATAGGTTTCAAGCGGCAAGGCAATGTTTTGCGCCAATGTCATATTCGTCCACAATGCACCACTCTGATAAAGCACTCCCATACGCCGCATAATCTGATGTCGTCCAACCAGATCGAGTTCCCAGAAAGAGCTGCCTTGATAACGGATCTCTCCCTGAGCCGGCTCGATCAATCCAATCAGATGCCTCAACAGGGTACTCTTTCCGCAGCCACTACCTCCCATAATGATGAAGATATCACCACGTTTGATCTTAAAATTAAGGTTCTGTTGGATGACAAAGCTGCCATAGGCCATACTTAAGTCTGACACTTCGATATGCGGTAGATCCTGAGTGGCAAGATTCGATGCTCGCTCTGTGCCCATTAACCTAGAGTCCTTGCCACATTTTTGATTTCACCCAATGGGTAACCCTGTATATCGAAGCTATTTTCTTCATTTTTTAAGTTTAAATGCCCAATTGATTAAACAATATCGTGCTAATGGCATCCCATATCACAATAAGCAATATCGCAGTGACCATGGCCGAAGTTGTCGCATGACCTACTGCTGATGAGTCTTTACCACTCTGCAGTCCTCGCAGACAACCAGACATGGCAATAACCACTGCGAATAGGAAGCTTTTTACTAGTCCTGTCAGTAGATCTATCAAGTCGATGGATTCACGCGTCTGGATCAGGTATTCAAGAAGTGAAATGTCCAGCACCAGAACCCCCACAAGAAGGCCTCCTAAAATACCTAGAAGATTGGCCCAAATGGTTAGCAATGGCAACATGATAATCAGTGCAAGTGTGCGGGGTAGCACGAGAAAATCGATGATAGAGATACCAAAGGTCTTCAATGCATCGAGTTCGTCATTTACCTGCATACTACCCAATTGAGCCGCATAGGCTGAGCCTGTACGGCCCGCCATGATGATCGCCGTCATCATCGCCCCCATTTCTCGCACGGCTCCCAAAGCCACTAGATTGGCGACATAAATCTCTGCGCCAAACATCTGCAACTGCATCGCGCCGACAAATGCCAGTACCGCACCGACAAGAACAGCAATCAAGCTGACAATCGGTAGGGCATCGGGGCCTGCTGCCTGCAGAAACTGCAAAAAATCGCTATTTCGAAAACGTGCTCTTCCCTGTAACAAACGGAGAAATGAGAGCAGCAACTCTCCAGCAAACTCGGTAAACCGGACTGATTCCTGCCACCCAGCCAGCACGCCCTCTCCCATGCGATAAAGTATCGAAAAGCGCGCTACTTGACGACGTGCTCCCTTGCGTTCCACAACCGCCTGTCCCAGCCCTAGTAATCTATTGACACCATCCGGTAAACCCGTCGTATCCAGCAATAGATTGTTATCACGGCAGAAATCACTCAACAGCATTAACAGCGTGACGAATCGACTATCCCAGGCTCCTAATTGCTGAGTCTCCAGCTGAATCGCTTGCAAATTCTCCCGCCCAAGGAGTTCCAGCTTGAGCGACTGCCAACCACACACTCGCCTGTGAATCGTCCAATCACCCGCAAATGCCAGCAGAGCCGTGCTTTTGGAAGGGTAAGATATGATCAGTGATTCATCTGTCACTGAGAATGCCATGTGTGATACCTGTCATGAGCCGCATTACTGCTACCTCAGTAGTGACCAGCAAAATATAAGTTATTCTTAACATAAAAGGATGCCATCTGATAGTCTAAGGGCATGGCTAAAACTCTCATCATTAACACATCTGATCAAACACGCACTCCGTTTCTAAGAGGAATCTTAACTCGCTCTCTAACTGACGCAGGTCTTTCATTTGAGGGTGCCTACCAGCTCTCTTCAAGCATTCGTCAACAGATCAATGGGAAAGATGAGTTAACAACCCGCGAGTTGCGAGAGTTAGTACTGAAAAAACTCAAGCAACAGGAACAACATGATGTCATTGAGAGCTATGAAAGCACAGCACCTGCAGCCATTGAAATTATGGTGCAAGACCGAAAAGGAAACAGACGTCCTTTCTCAATTATTGAACATCAACAAACCTTGGAATCAACCGGGCTTAGTAGCGATAAAGCAGCATTAATCACCCAGTCGGTCTATCTGGAACTGCTTGAATCTTATCAGAAAGGGATAAGCAGCCGTTCAATAGGCAAACTAACCTATGAGAACCTAAAGCAGCGATATGGCAAGAACGCAGCCAACCATTACCTGGTTTGGATCGATTACAAACACTCAAAACGGCCACTTATCTTACTGATTGGAGGGACTACCGGTTGTGGCAAAAGCACCATATCGACAGAAGTAGCCCATCGTCTGAATATCATTCGCACCCAATCGACAGACATGTTACGAGAAGTCATGCGCATGATGATACCCCAGCGGCTGATACCCGAATTACATAGCTCCTCCTTCAATGCCTGGCGAAATATTCCTGACCAGCGAGAAACAGGCGGTACAACTGAAGAGAAAATGATCCACGGCTATCTACATCAATCAGAACTGGTTTCACTGCCTTGTGAAGCCGTTGTAAAGCGCGCTCTGAAAGAGCGCGTCTCTTTGATTCTAGAAGGTGTACATGTCTCCCCGGCACTCTACACCCGGTTTCGTGACACGAAGGATGCGGTCATCGTCCCCATCATGCTGGCGGTATTAAAACAAGACCAGCTAAAGCATCATTTGCAGGATCGAGGTGTCGCTGCTCCAGAGCGCAATGCCGAAAGTGACTATCTCTCCAATTTTGAATCGATTTGGATGCTGCAATCCCATTTATTATCGGAAGCAGACAACAACGCTGTACCGATCATAGCCAACGAAAAGAGAGAAGTGACCACGGATCAAGTGATGCGGTCAATAATAGAAGTATTAGAGAAACGTTTTCACGCCAATGTCGATGAGGTATTTGGCTCTGAATAACCTGTTTAGGGGTAATGACTTGTTAACAACACGCAAAGGGCTAATGATCATACTCGATGGCCTTGGAGACAGAGGCATCCCCTCCTTTGGCGGCAAAACACCGTTGGAAGTCGCAGACACACCCAATATGGAGAGACTTGCCAGCGCCGGGCAGTGTGGTTTAGTAGACCCTCTTTTTCCCGGCATGCCGGTCGGAACCCATACCGGAACCAGTCTACTATTTGGTCTCTCCCAACAACAGGCCATCAAACTAGCCAGGGGACCAGTCGAAGCCACAGGTGTTGGTCTGAACATTCGTGATAATGCGCTCTTCTTTCGTTGCAATTTCGCCACCCTAAAGAAGCATGAAGAGCATTACAAAATAATTGATCGACGAGCGGGACGAATCAACACTGACACAGAAGCTTTGGCCGCAGAGATCGGCCATCTGGATCTGGGTGAGGGTATAACAGCAACTCTTCATCCGGCAACCCAACATCGGGTTGTACTTCAACTTAAAGGGCTGGGACTCTCCCATAAGATTAGCAACACTGACCCTGGAAATGAATATTCTGACAGAGGATTACTGACCTGTTATGCGAATAACCCCGCTGACGGTGATGCCGTTAGAACATCAAACGCAGTCAATCGGCTTATGGAGATTATCCATACCCGACTCGACAACCATCCAATTAATAAAAAAAGGCTAGAAAACGGCCTATTACCAGCCAATGGCATTATTTGCCGAAGCCCCGGCAAACGACCTTGTGTCACCCCTCTGATTCAACACCTCAATCTGAAGGCTGCCGTTATTTCTGGAGAACGGACCGTGCTTGGCTTAGGCAAGCTACTGGGCTATAAGCTATTCGAAAACCATCGATTCACGGCCAACAAAGAGACAGATCTGCTCGCAAAAATAAAAGCAGTTAAGGAGGCACTCTCTAAGCATGATCTTGTCTACCTCCATATTAAAGCGACCGATCTATTCTCCCACGACCTGGATCCCAATGGAAAACGAGAGATGCTGGCAAAAATCGACGATGCAATCACCCCATTGCTCAGTGATGAACTGGTCATCGCAATTACCGCTGATCACAGTACCGATAGTAATACTGGACGACACACGGGAGACCCTGTTCCCAGCCTGATCTACAACCCCATAGGGAGAATAGACGCTTGCCAATCATTTTCTGAAACAGCCTGTGCAATAGGTGGTCTGGGACGAATCAATAGCAGTGGTTTCCTCTTCACATTATTGGATCAGATGAATCGACTGGAGAATTTCAGACCCAAAGATAGCGCATTCATTCTCTAACCGTCTCAGTATTGCTTACATAATCTGAATAGCATCTTATACTTAATGGATAACCCCCCCAATAGTGACAGATACACATACCATGACCATACCTGAACAGATCCCCTCAAACGTTGAACTAGTAACTGAAGACCCCATCGAGGAGCAGATCGATTTCGATCTGGATGATCCAAGCCTCTACCTAAACCGGGAACTCACTTGGCTTGCCTTTAATCTGCGGGTACTAGACGAAGCCTCCAGGGAACAAAACCGCTTGCTGGAGAGGGTCAAATTTCTGGCTATTGTTAGCAGTAATCTTGATGAGTTCTTCATGAAACGCATTGGCGGCTTAAAACAACAAGTGGCGGCTGGAATCATCGCTCAGACTGTCGATGGCCGAACACCCATTCAGCAACTCACGGAATGCCACGAGGTAACCCGTGAAATGCAGCTAAAACAATATCAGATCTATACCGAACTACTAGAGCAATTGGCCCAGTCGGGCATTCTGATTACCAAATATCAAGCGTTGGATTTGACACAGCAGGAGCAGTTGCGCGAACACTTCCAAGAAAATATCTTTCCAATGCTAACCCCGCTGGCTATGGACCCAAGTCACCCCTTCCCATTTATCTCAAATCAAACCCTCAACCTGCTGGTTACCCTGCGTTTTCCTGGTGGACATGACCTACACATGGCCAGATTGAAAGTGCCTGTCAGCAAAGAGGTATCAACACGACTTATTCAGGTGGGTGAAAACTACACCTATGTTACTCTGGATGACTTGATTGCCAATAACCTCGACATGCTGTTTCCAGGCATGGAGATCAATTCCTGTGACCTGTTTCGAGTTACCCGTAACGCCAATGTAGAACTTGATCAAGAATCAGCCAATGACTTACTGGAAAAGATTGAGACCGAACTCAGAGAACGTCATTTCGCCCCCATCGTACGCCTAGAAGCATCCCATGGTATGAGCCCTCTTCATCGCGGGATGCTAGCTGCCGAGCTTGGCCTTAATGAAGAGCAGGATGTCTATATGGTCGATGGCATGATGGCGCTGCGCGATCTATTTGAGCTAACCAGGCTAAATATTCCAGAGCTGAGTGATCCACCCCATCACCCAGTAGACCACCCACAACTAGCCCATGACAGACGTAACATCTTTCATATACTCCGGGATCAGGGAGCTCTGCTGCTGCAGCATCCTTATGAGTCCTTTAGTACCACTGTTGAACGCTTTCTACGCACCGCCGCTGAAGATCCTAAGGTATTAGCCATTAAGATGACTCTCTACCGAACATCGGGAGATGGCAATGTCCTCGACTCGTTGATTAAAGCGGCACGAAATGGCAAGCAGGTAGCTGTACTCGTAGAACTCAAGGCACGCTTTGATGAGGCAGCAAACATCCGTTGGGCACGGCGTTTGGAGCAGGCTGGTATCCATGTCACCTATGGTGTCATTGGCCTCAAGACCCACAGCAAGCTAACCATGGTAATCCGTAAGGACTACTCACAGTTACGACGTTACTACCATATTGGCACGGGCAACTATCATGCTGGTACGGCGCGTCTCTACACTGACCTCGGCTTACTGGGGTGTGACGAGGATATTGGAAAAGACCTCACCGAACTATTTAATTACCTAACTGGTTACTCTCCTCCTCCTAGCTATCGTAAGATTCTTGCCGCTCCCTACACACTGAAACAGTCATTGCTCAATAAGATAGAGAGAGAGATCAAGATACACCGTGAAACTTCAACCGGTCATATCCAATTAAAAATGAATGCCCTGGAGGATAAAGATATTGTTAAGGCGCTCTACCAGGCAACTCAAGTAGGGGTTAAAGTCGAGTTGATTGTGCGTGATACCTGTCGTTTTCGTCCAGGCATCAAAGGCTTGAGTGAGAGTGGGTGTGTTGTGAGCATCATCGGCCGTTTCCTGGAGCACTCACGCATCACCTACTTCCACAATGGGGGGGACGAGGAGTATTTCATCGGTTCAGCCGATTTGATGCAACGCAATCTCATGCAGAGGGTTGAAGTACTAGTTCCGGTAGAAGGAACCGCCCTAAGACAAGAGCTACGACTGATACTTGATGTACAATTAAGCGATAAACACAATGCCTGGGATATGAGTTCCGAGGGCGACTACAAACGCCGAACCCCTGCGGAAGATGATAAGTCGATTAACTGCCAGGAGACCCTCATAGGCGTTGCCGAACGTCGCCTGGAAGCAGCCAAGAAGCATCGTGAAAAACGCATGCGCGAAAAACTCATGACTCACTTCAAACATCGCCTGAAAAACCACTCTCAGAATTAGCGTGAAGGGTGCGTTTGTGGTGGTACAGGGCAAGGCTCGCTCCTGCACATCCATGTGCCCGCGACACGGGTGCATCCATGCACGGCGCGCAACGACGCACATAAGATCAACGTAGTGCGATTGCCCTGGAATTCCCCTCCCGCGCTACAAAGATTTGCGAAAAATCATTGGGACGAATCTGATTGCTTGCTTTTGCGTAAAATAACTTGATGGATGCGCCGAGATGAAGCATCTTCAACTCGCACATTTAATCCATCCAGTTCAAATCTTTCGTCCTTGCATGGGATACGTTCGGTATGTTCAAGTAACCATCGACTGATGGTATCGGTCGGCTTTCCAGGGATATCCATATCAAAGAAATCCTCCACAACACGCAATTCAGCGGTACCCTTAACCAGGATCCTACCATTTTCGAGTTCCATGAGGTCATCTGGTTTCTCATCGCTCTCGTCATAGATTTCTCCAACCAACTCTTCCAGCATATCTTCAAGTGAGACCACGCCAACCATTGCACCATGCTCATCAACCACAACAGCCAAATGAGTACTTTTGCTTTTCAGGGTTCTTATCAGTTCGTCAATTGGGGTGTTTGAGGGGGTGAATAGGGCTTTCTGGCCCAATTCCGATATCTCTATATCCAAGTCACCCTTGGCGATGGTACCAATCAGGTCACGCAAGATAATAACACTTAGGATCTCATCAGGATCCTCTTTGAAAATCGGTATTCTCGAGTAGCCTTCTCTGAGTATTTCTGGCAACACATCTCTGAGTAGACGACGCCCATCAAGTCGAAATACCTGCCGTCTTGGTGTCATGACATCTTCAGCCTTCAGGTCATTGAAGTTAAAGACGCGCTCAATCATCTCTCGCTCACCAGTATCAATGACACCCTCCACTTCGCCGTGCTCAATCATGGTGATGACTTCAGATTCAGTGACCATAGGGTCATCTGTTGCCTTAGTGGATGACTGAACCAAATTGGTAAACTGGAGAAACATCCAAACCAGAGGATAGATCAGACGCATTAATCCATAGATGAATGGCGCCATGGCAAGCGACATCCGTTCAGAAAAACGGGTGGCTAAACTTTTAGGTGTTATCTCGCCGAAAACCAGAATCAATATAGTCAACGCACCAACAGCGATGCCCGGTCCCCGATCACCAAAATGGTCAGTAGCGATAACTGTGGCAATAGCTGATGCAGCAATATTGACCACATTATTACCAATCAAAATGGTAATCAGCATGCGACTGGGATTTTTCTTCAGCAGATAGAGAGCATGTGAGCCTCTTCGGCCCTCTTTATATAACGACTCAGCTCTGGCCATTGATAGAGAAACCAAAGCCGTTTCAGAACCGGAGAATACTCCAGACAGTACTAAAAGCACTGATAAAATCAGGTAACTTTCCACGAATTGTCTTTAAAATATCGCCAAGAATGGCCGAGCAATAATTATCTCTTTTGATGCATAGAATCACAAGCAATCCATAAAATTTTTATGGTCCGACCTGATATCACCTCTATCAAAACACCTAAATAAATTAATATTTAATCAATAATATCAATTATATATTAATTATTATTAAAGTATTTAATAGATATTAGATTCAAAACATGTAAAGCCCTTTATGAGGATTTTATCATTAAGAATTAGGCCAAATGGCAATCTATCGGAAGAACCCATAAGATGGCTAGTGTGGTGCTTCATACAAATTGACGATGATAGCGTGACGCTAAGCGGTTAGCCGCTAGGCGCGTGCCGCCGGGAATGGCTTCTCCCTTTCCAAGGCGCGCAACAACGCGGATGA
>JARRQF010000102.1:0-11255 GCA_037382065.1 Candidatus Thiodiazotropha sp.
CGCTAGGCGCGTGCCGCCGGGAATGGCTTCTCCCTTTCCAAGGCGCGCAACAACGCGGATGACCGCTTAGCGTCTCGCCCGAAGGGAAGCCTGCTCAGGCCAGGATACTGCGTTGCAATACTTGAAAAGGGCGAGCCATTCCCTGCGCATTGCGCCTTGTCTCCTGGCCTGAGCAGGCTTCTATAATCGTCAATTTGTATGAAGCACCACACTAGGTTCTTGCTTGTTGAATTTACCCTAAACGACTCACCCTATGTGCAAAATTATTTCAGTGCCACCTTTTACGGCGATCGCAACAAGATGAGGATCAGCAATTTGTTGCTGAAACTTGGCAAGCGATATATGAACGATTGATTTGAGTAGATTACCCAAACCTTTGCGTTTCCAATCTACAAATGACGTAATAAAAATCCCTTGGAGGAAAGAATATCACGCATACGAGACTTATCAAAGGATTGAACATGACCCCATCTGTGAAATATCATGCCGCATTTTGGGCAAATGATATTTTGAGACTCAAGAGATTCATCTATTTAGTACCGAGTTACCAGATGCAAGATATTGCATCATAAATCGTTGCCTTGCATCAGAAAACACACCTTTTTCAAGACCTTCATTCTGATAATAGTCCCAAATTTTATCTTGTTGCATTCTTTATTTCCTATCGTTAATCGCTGTACGTGTAAACAGAGATGCTCGATTTGCAAGGCGAAATCATGGCTTCTTCTTTCACTTTTAAGAATTCAAATGGTAACTCTTCTCATTTTTGCCAAATATGCTAAGCGGTTACACCCTGACAACCCACTCTTTCCATCAGCTTACTATCAGTAATCACTTTATGGGTTTGGTAGCTTTTTTCTTTGCTAACCACAACACCCTTAACAAAAAATCCGCCACCTCCAGATAGGGCTATCATCCTCTCTGGCTTGTCATCTAGAAATTCATCAACTGCCTGCGTGGCGCCAGGGCAACTTGTGAACCCGTAGTCGTTACAAAGAAATATCGCCCCTTCAGACATTCTTTCATAAAAAAACTCAATACTATCCTTCGTGGGCCCGTACAGATCTACGTCCACATGTATGAAGGAAAACTTTTTTGATTTGACTTCATCAAATCTATCTGGAATCCATCCTTTGTACATTATGAAGTTTTTATATGGATGTAAATTTTCTGCTACAACATCCTCTCCAGCCGATAAATCGTTTTTTGACCAAGGAACCCCATCTTTGTCACCTGGCTTTGACAGCCCCTCAAAAGAATCAAATATATGATGTATTTTTTGATATATTGACTTTACATTCATAATTAGGATGAGTTTTGATGTGGCGCCTTTATAGGCGCCACACTCAACCGTGTCTCCCTCTATACTTTCGACCAATCGCATCAGCTGAAATGCCATCCATCGCCTATCGTGATTATTTGAATTTTTGCCGTCAAACTGCTCGACATATTTGGAGAACTCCAGGTCATTCCACCACTCCATTTGCGGCCACTTGAACCTATACTCTGGTAAAATTAGTATGGATATCCGGCGCAGGAAACTAAACCGCTCAAGCAAGCTTGCTTTGCCGAAGAGTAACCTGAAGATTAATTTAAGACGATTAAACATTTTTTTCTCTTCTGCTATCAGTATGGACAATCGCAGCCACACCAAGTGAGATCAAATATTGTATGGCAACCACTAGCATCACCACTCCTTCAAGTCCAATGGTTTTTGCAAACAGGGATATTGTGGCTATGTTGATAATCCCTGCTATTAACATAATATACAGAAGCAACCTGTCCCGCTTGATTATAATCACCACAGGCCCTAATAGACTCGTGAATGATAGTGTTGGAATAATGAAAATCAATATTGTCAATAAAAGTATAAATAGAGAATCTTCTTTCCCAAACATGATACAACTAATCAAAGGGGCGCTTAAGTACACTAAACCGATCAAACCTAGTGAAATCCCAAACAGTAGAACAAGAACTTTTTTTAGTTTGGGATAAAAAACATGCTTCCTATGTTCATAAATGCTTGACATATAAGGAAATAATGCTTGGTTAATAGGGTAAGAGATGGCTCGTAAAGCGCCTTTGAGCTTATCGATAATTGCATAGTACCCAATAGCCTCATTATTTAGAAAGATACCGACAAGAAAAAGTGTTGTTGTTTCATATAGATTGTTAAATATGGTAATCAGAAAAACATTCCAGCTCTTCATGAAATAGGCCACCAATGCCTTAGGTGGCACCATCTGTAATTTGACTTTAAAGATAGTGCGGATTTTGTATTGCGAAATAATCAGGATATCAAAAAACTTAATGACGTAAGTATCGGTACTAAGTAAAAATCACTTTTTTATGTATTAATATAAATATTGATAGCGTAAATAATACCTTCACTGAAATATTCAGATATGCAATATATTTCATCTTCTCCATCCCCTGAAAAAACCACACGGGAAAGAGAACATGACCAATTGGAGATCTCGATTACCTGTGCCCACACATTATTCTAATTCGCGCCCATCCAGAAATAGATACTTTCGCAAAACCATGTCAAAGTATAAGGAGAATAACCGCTATCACCCTTATATATCAAGGCTAAACATTTCTATGATAAGCTAAAGATATTACGCAATAAAAACAAGCAATTAACAAAGAAGCTTGATATATTAAAAAGGCGGCAGCGTACTTTGCGAAGGTAAGCTCGTGAAGGACCCATTTATCGAGTGCCGCCGTAAGACATTTAGCGTGCCATTCACGCTGTAGCGTGATTCACCCAATAGGTGACCATAACCATCGAAGTCGGTGGCCTGAAGGTTATACATTGTTTTCGGCGGCTATGCGGCTAACCCACCGTTCCACCGAACCTCTACAAAAAGCCGAGCAATCCGGTGAATTCAAACGTTAAGCATATTGAAATATGAATATTGGTGACAAAATCTCATGCTATTTTTAAGAAAACCGACTAAAGATGATGAAAAAGAAATTAGAGAGTGTTACAAACGAAGTGTTTCTATCCATCAGCCTTGGACGTTTGAGCCAAAAGATTATGCGGTTTACCTAGCACAAACAGAGCGATTTTTCTTATGCTTAGAAAAAAACCAGTTAATCGTGGGCACTTTTCATATATCTAATATCGTGAGGGGTTATTTTCAATCTGCTTATCTTGGTTATGAAATATTTTCTCCCCACCAAAGAAAAGGGTACATGAGTCAAGGATTAAAATTACTACTACACTACGCCTTCACAGAGTTAAATCTACATCGCTTAGAAGCTAATGTTCAGCCAGAAAATAGATATTCAATTAGATTATTAGCAAAAAGTGGATTCATTAAAGAGGGGTACTCTAAAAATTACTTAAATGTTGGCAATCAAGGCTGGCGTGATCATGAGCGATGGGCAATTGTAAATGATGAATGGCAGTATAAACATTCATAACAATGCCATAAAACCACTGCTTGTGTCGCAAAAGTCGTAGGGTGGGTCGCTGCCCCACCAGCAAGGGTTAAAACGTAGGATGTGGTGAGGAACGAACCGCATCATGGTTTTCGATCATGTGCCAATATTTGAGTGAGATATTCCATGGTATTTTCAAACCGATAGGTAACTCTTTTTGAATACGCCCTAAAATTCGTGATTACGTAGGATGCGGTGAGCGGTGCGAACCGCATCAATAACAGCTTGCAGTGATTCACGAACATCAATGATGCGGTTCGTACCTCACCACATCCTACGACTTTTGCGAATATTCGCGGCATGCTTTTACAACACCCTCCCCCGGGAGAAGGACAGGATGAGGGGATTGAAAACCAATCAGACATACGAAATATCTTTTCCAACTGCGTAGGTTGCGGGTCAGGGCAATCGTACTACGTTGCTCTTATGGGGCCAGTCAAGATACCCACTAAATCTTAGAAAGCGGCAGGCATTCGCATGACACATTTAATAATAGTGGTGTAAGCTACGCTCTGGCCCTCTCCCGCAAGGGAGGGTGTCGCAAAAGTCGTAGGGAGGGTCTGTCCCACCATTAAGGGATGAAATGTAGGATGTGGTGAGGTACGAACCGCATCATGGATGTTCGTGAGCCACCCCACTATTGATGCAGTTCGCACCGCGAACCGCATCCTACGCAATCATGAATTTTATCGCGTATTCAAAAAGAGTTACCTTAATACACCATTGAATATCTCACTCAAATATTGACACATGATCGAAAATCATAATGCGGGGCAATTTGGAAGCCATGTTATACATTTTTTTCTTTTTCAAGAAATGACCAGCCATCTAGTTCCTCCCTCCAGAGTGATAATTTTCCAATTTCTTCTCCTTCAGTATCGTATATCAGAGTTTGCATTCGTTTATTGCTGCTAAAGATTGGGTAACATGGCTTAAACACGCCATATTCACAGTGCTCGTGTTTTAGTTTAACGGGTGTTCCACCTAAGACCGTGTAATTACTATTCGAACACAGGACGCATTTTCCTTTCGATTTTCTCTTTTGAACCCAATTTAAATACATATTCAGATAAGATATTGATTCTTCTTGGTTCATAAATTCGTTATCAAATGGAAATTTTATTTCCTTTTTTGCTTTTACTAAGGCAAATGATTTCTCTAATTGACTTAGTAACGGGACCACTTCAACCCATGATGGCTTCGAGCACTCCCAGCACCAGATGGGATCAAGAAGCATCCTAAGTAGTTCTTTATCATTCACAGCAGCGGGATAACTTTCATTACCAATATAGTAAGCTCTATCTTCCGTAGGAAAATAAAGCTTTTCACCACATTCCGTACATTCAAGATATCTAGGTAGCATCAAGCTTTCTCATTATTTGCGTAAGTAACAGTTGATTGAAAAGATACAATAAGGAAGCCCCCTATCTGTTAGCTTTTAAATCCAAAAATGTGATTTATCTGCATATTATCGTTATCCAGCGCAATCTTTGCGATGATTATTTATTTCCCCACTCCTTATGTTCTTAAATTAGCGCGGATTTCAATAAGAATACGCCCAAGCATGTTTTTACCTTTGCCATTACCGCCATCCCCCCAATAGTCATCATTCTCAGTATGCTCTACAAGCATTCTATCCTTAGTGGATAGTAGTAACTGTTTTAGATCATTATGCTGATCAAACTTTGCTGCAACCGCATCTCTCATGACGTTGTCTTTAATTGATTCCCAGTTTCGTTTAAGCTTGCGCTTTCTATCACGCCCTTTTCTGGCCGCTTCCATTGGTGTTTTTGCTTTACGTATTTCATTCTGATCTGAGGCAGATTCAAATTTCATAGCTTGAAAGTAATGCTCACTCGTGGGCCATACTTTGCCATTTAGCTTAATGGGGTAAGCGGCGAAATTTGAAAATTCTCCATACTCATCTGAAACACTATAAAAATTAATGACATCGCTCATAATCTTTCCGTTTAACCTAAAAAACCAGTTGACTGCTCCATCCTAATAACAGGTTTCTGATTTTAAAGAAAATAGCTTCGATGGTTAGGGTCACCTACTGGGTAAATCACGATACAGCATGAATGGCGCGCTTATGGCGGCACATGGCGTCGTTGCGCGGGCATCTTCTTATTCAAATCTCGTCCAACGAAGCATTAATAATGCCGAAAACCTGATCCAGATAGTTGTTTTCCGTCTCCTCTACCGCTTCTCGCATGTAAGAGGGTATCGCTTCAAGAAACTCGACTCTACTCGTCGGTGTATATTGCAACAGCGCTTCGAGCATGGCGGGGCGAAGGAGTCGCTTGTTCTCTGCTGTCTCTGGGAACGCTTTTTGGATCACCTCACGATCAAACTGAATCAGCTTCTCTTTCAAACTCTTCTTTTCGAAGGCAAATGGAACTACCTGCGTTTCTTCGATATCGACTTCTTGGATGATCTCTTCGATCTCGCTGACCTCTGACTCAGGTTCGACTTCAATTGGCGTAATCGCTGACTTCAATTCATGCAGCTCTCGGATAATTGCTATCAATTCGCCTTGGGGATTTTTGTACCAATCGGTTGACCATATTCGACGAATTCGCCAACCAAGACGTTCTAGGATTGTCTGGCGGAGACGATCTCGATCACGAACTGACTTGGCTGAGTGATAGGTGGTGCCATCGCACTCAATACCCATCAGGTAGCGACCTGGGTTGCCAGGGTCTACAACAGCCACATCGATAAAGAAGCCGGCGACACCCACTTGCGGAATAGATTCGAAACCCTCTTTATGCAATGCCGATATTACTGCAATTTCAAAATCACTCGCAGGGGATCGCTCTATCATCTGCCGCGTTTTATGGGGCATGCCTGTTTCACAGAAATCCAGAAAATCACGTAGTGCCCGGACGCCCCGTTTACTGGTTGGCCCGACAACAATCTCATCTGAATTCATTGAACTGAAAATATGCATACGTTTTTTGGAACGAGTAAAGAGCACATTCAGTCGCCTCCAGCCCTCATCTGAATTAATCGGGCCGAAGCGTTGGAATACCTTGCCACCTGGCTCCATGGGACCATAGGTCATAGAGATAAAGATGACATCACGTTCGTCACCCTGAACATTTTCCAGGTTTTTGATAAACAATGACTCGTGTCTCATTGCATCTTCATCCAACAGATCCTGGAAAGCTACATCATCTTTTACCAGCGTTTCAACGGCGCGTTCGATCTGCAGACGCTGTTCGGCACTCATGGCAACAACACCCAGTGACTCTTCTGGATGGTGTTTGAAGTGCTCTCGTACCGCCTCGGAAATAATCTTTGCCTCTTCCATATTCCGCCGGTTGACAAAGCATCCACGTGCTATACGAGAGTAGTGAATACCGTAGTTTTCGGTCTGCTTATGCGGTGATGGAAAGATCACCAAGTCGCTCTCATAGAATGATTGGTTTGAGAAGGCGATCAGACTTTCATGCTGTGAACGGTAGTGCCAGCGCAGTCGCCGTGCTGGGAACATGGGCAGTGTCGCGTCAAGAATACTCTCGGACTCTTCAAGGCCGGTGAGGTTATCCTCATCCTCCTCAATAATGCGGTTGAAAAAGCTTGTTGGCGGAAGCTGCTTCGGATCACCAACCACGACTAACTGCCTGCCTCGCGCAATCGCGCCAAGTGCGTCTTGTGGCTTTATCTGGGAAGCCTCATCCATGACCACTAGGTCAAAGTCAATCTCACCGGGTGCCAGGTATTGGGCTACCGACATCGGTCCCATCATAAAGCAGGGCTTTAGCGCAACCAGCGCGCTGCTGGCTCTCTTTAGCAGTTGCCTGATTGGTATGTGGCGAGTTTTCTTGCCACATTCATGTTCTAAGAGAACCCGTTCGGACCGTTCGCTGACACGCGCTGCCTTATTGCCGATTGGGATCTTGGTCTGATCGATCTTCCAGGCGATCTGCTCACACTGCAGTAATTTAAGATGGTTATCATACTCTTTAAACTTACTCTGCAGAGCCTCCTGCGAATGCCCTGAGAAGTGGCTAAGCTCAGAGTCTTCGCGCAGAATCTCTCGTGCTAATAGATCGAATATGCCAGATAGGTAGGCCTCCTCTAGCTGCTCAATCTGAAGTTCCCGGCACTCAACACCATCAGCGAGCCTGCCCAAGCCAATTGCTTCGATCTGATCACGCACCCGCACATAGTCAAGCCAGTTCTGTAGAAATGCCCCGTTATCCAGCGCTAGCTTATTTCGTTGAATCAAGGCGTCTATCCGTTCACCACAATGGATGGTCCATCCCTCCTGATCCAGCTGGACCAGCGTTGCAAAGGCATCATGAGATGCCTCTATTGAGGCCATTATCGCTTGCAACTGCTGCGAGTATGAGTGCAGCAAAGAGAATACCGATTCAGCGGGATGCTCATAGAGGGCGTCTATCAGCGCTTGATTGTTAAGCTGACTCGCAAGTGATGCTGCAAGGGCTAAGGTATGACGCAACATCGACAGGCCTGCATCATTATCTTCATCCATCCCCGGTTTTATGCCGAGTCTTCCCTGGAACAGTTTTTTATCAAAATCGCTCTCTTGCCAATGATCGACGCTCTGTTTCAGACGCTCTAACTGCTCAATGCGATCTAGCAACTCCGCTAGGGAGAGTGAGCTATCACGGATCAAGGTACCACAAGCATGAATAGCTTGGTTTAGTTCACTGAGAATTCGGGGAATAACCCCCTCTTCACCAATTAAAATGCTTTTGGTATCGTGAAGTTTGGCGGCAGGAGCAAATAGTTGTTTTAAACTACCTAGATCATTAAACAGGCCATTGAGTTGTGTTGGCACAGCTTGCTCTGCCAGTGAACGTATCGCCTTTCCCATGTTTGGTGATAATGCCAGGAGTGCGTCACCCAGCGCCACTTTTTGACCAAAGCCTACACCATACTGCTTACGAACCTCTTTGTACCAGGCTCTTAACGATTCCAACATGGTGAGGTCTGTTGCCAGCCCCTGTAGATGATCGCCCACAGCTTCTTTGTAGCGGGTATTGCTTTCAAACTCATTACGCTTGTCTAGAAATGTTGCCAGATCATCCAACCGTTCCGCTAAGCTGGAATAGCTCACCTGGGGGGTTGCTGCGTAACTCAATAGCTGTTTGCGTGCGGCTCGCCAATCACTGTTAAACCAACAAAACAGGCCGCCAGAGGCAAGCCTGCTCGTCAACTGGCGAATCTCATGCTCATCTGGCAAGTTGTGTAAAGCAAACAGACCCTTAATGCTATCATGCTGTTGCTGCAGTGCTTCCTGATCGGCGCGCAGTCGAGGCAGTAGCTCATCTAGCTCTTCGCTATCGTATCGCTCATCGCGATGTTTCCAGTAGGAGGGGTTGAGCATGGCAATCAGTTCGATAACTCGCTTGAACTCGGTCAGTCCTGATTCGCTAAGGGTAAGGTATCTGGCTGCTGGCTCCCCTAATTCAGACAGCAGACCCTGTAAAGGCTCACTGAGTTGAGTCAGCCGCTCTTCAATTGAGGTCAGACGCTTAATGGCTCCGGCGAGGTCCCCCAATACAACCTGACTTTCCACCAGCGTCTTCAGCTGTTCGCTGCCAGAGAGCATCGGCTCCACAATTGATAGATCTTGCACTATCTCCGGCCCAGCTCTATTGGCCAGTGACCTGTATCGCACCTGAATATCTTCGAATAGCTTCAAATGGTGTTGTGCTTGTTCCAATACATCACCGCGAAGGATAGGCAACCGATCCAGAATTTCATCACCCACCAGCTGAGGAATGCTATTCAATTCATCCAGGAATAGCTCTGCCTTCGTTAAGGTTTCTGCCACAGCAGACGTGTCGCAGCCTAGCGTATGGGCGATCTCATCTCGCTGTGAACTCAAGCGCATTAATGACGTCTGCCATGCGTTGAGGGATTCTTTAACCCGCTCCAGATCAAACATCTGTAGATTGCCATTTCGCACGCCGAACCAAGGGTGGCTGTGCAATTTAGCTTCGCCTTCCAGCTGACTCACTACTGCCTGATAAATCTTGCAATAGACGTCTATCTGTTCCTCATTACGACGTTGGGTCGCAACATCGAAGTGTTCGCCATCGTAACCGACAGGGTAGAGTTCTTTTGGATCGATCCCAGTCGCATTTCGATAGCGTGTAGCAGCCATGAAGATCTCATGCCGGGTTTTACCGGTACGCTTCCAAGGCTGATTGATCTTTTCCGCATGGCTCTTGAGCGTCATTTTCAGCACTTCATAGCGTGCGATATCCACTTCGATATTTATGGGTTTGCGGTATCGTCCGTTTTTCTTCAGTCGTGCCTTAACCTCATCCAATACTTTGCGCTTTTGCGACTTGTGGCTATGCAATTCCAGACAAAACTCGCCCAATCCTGCGTTATCAAGACGGCTACGCACCACCTCCAGTGCAGCAAGTTTTTCTGCAACAAACAACACCCGCTTGCCCTGCGCCATCGCGGCAGCAATCAGGTTGGTAATGGTCTGTGACTTGCCAGTTCCTGGTGGCCCTTCGATGACTAGGTTTTTTCCATTGACAGCATCAATGAGGGCGCTATGTTGGGAGCTATCGGCATCGTCGATCAAGGGGTAGTGTGTGTGCATCTCATCCATCTCATCGATGAGGTACTCTTCAGCAAAACCCGGATTTTCCATCGATTCATCCGCATCCTCTGTTTCCTGTCCATAGCCGGAGAGAAAACGTGACACAACAGGGTGATTGACGATGTTGGCCTTTTTTGGCCAGCGCGCCGGGTCGAGATCCAGATACATTAACAGCTTGCTAAAATTAAGCAGTGCCAAGGAGATGGAGCGACGCATCCGCCAACGCGGTTGATGCTCTTCAATCAGCGCCAAAACTTTGTGGAAATACTCCTCTGGCACACTGTTTTCATCCAGATCTGGCAGTGCCATAGCAAAGTCGATTCGCAACTTTTCACGTAGCGAGAGGTTTGGAATGATCTCTTCACCAGAGTAACTGAGGGTGTATTCGTAGGTGTGGGTTTTCGTGTTCAGCCAACCTTTATGCAGATGGACCGGCATCAGGAAAAGTGGTGCTGCACGTGCCTTATCTGGGTTATTGGTGTCATACCACTCCAGGAAGCCAATAGCTAGATAGAGGATATTTGTTCCCATCTCCTGGATCGCAGATTCCGCTGACTGTAGGAGGTTCTTTAGCCGTGCCTCCATTTCATAGGGATAGAGCAGGGTTTGAATAGATTTATCCGAGTGTTTAGCAGAATCATTATCGTTTGGGGCCTCTGGCATTTCATAGCTGGTGGAAAAGCCGAGATACTTGGCCCACTCTTCCGCAGAAGGGTCATTGCGTAATCGAATAAGCTGTTGGGTCTCTTTATCGAACTCAAGATAACCGGCAGCGATCAGATCCTCTTCAGTTGGCTCACTAATCGCCATAAAGCGCATTTCGGACTCTGCCAGCAGTGTCTCCACCAGTTGGTTTGGCAGCTCATCGATAATGCGCAGGCTGGTATTTTTGGTATGGCGGAAGTTGATCAGACGGTTACGTGCCGTCAGGTCTAGCAAGCGCATACGCAGGTTTTCCAGCGCTCTGTGAGCTGGTGTCTGATCGATGGTTTGATGGCCAGTAATATTGTTATCGTTTCCCATGGCGCTGATCCAGCCCTAAGTTAAGCGGTGACATCTAGTGTGGTGCTTCATACAAATTGACGATTATAGCGAGACGCTAAGCGGTTAGCCGCTAGGCGCGTGCCGCCGGGAATGGCTTCTCCCTTTCCAAGGCGCGCAACAACGCGGATGACCGCTTAGCGTCTCGCCCGAAGGGAAGCCTGCT
>JARRQF010000103.1:0-21667 GCA_037382065.1 Candidatus Thiodiazotropha sp.
ATCCGCGTTGTTGCGCGCCTTGGAAAGGGAGAAGCCATTCCCGGCGGCACGCGCCTAGCGGCTAACCGCTTAGCGTCACGCTATCATCGTCAATTTGTATGAAGCACCACACTAGCATAGGACACCACACTAGAATGAGTACCACACCCGATATTCTAAAAATAATTATTCGACGAAAACGCGAAGAGATTGCAGCGAGACTCGAAAAACGCTCTCAGAAAGCGCTGCTATCGGTGTTGTCTCAAGTCTCTGCGCCACGCGGTTTTGCCGATGCGATCGCAAAAAAGATCGAGGCCGGTCAAGCAGGCGTGATCGCCGAAATCAAGAAGGCCTCGCCCAGTAAGGGTGTCCTGCGAGAGGATTTTCATCCCGCTGAGATTGCGCTAAGTTACCAACAGGGTGGTGCGGCCTGCCTTTCAGTGTTAACCGATATCGATTTCTTCCAAGGTAGTGATCTCTACTTGCAACAGGCTAGAGAGGCTTGCCACCTACCGGTGATCCGCAAGGACTTTTTTATAGACCCTTATCAGATCTATGAGGCGCGCGCCATTGGCGCCGATTGTATCTTGTTAATTGCTGCCTGCCTGGATGACCGTCAGCTTCAGCAGCTTAACGATTTGGCACATCAGCTGGGCATGGATGTTTTGATCGAAGTTCATAACGGTGAGGAACTGGAACATGCACTGCGCGTCGATAATCGCCTGATCGGTATTAATAACCGAAATCTGCACAGTTTCGATGTTAGCCTTGAAACAACTCTCGGACTGCTGGAGCGGATACCTCCTGAACGGATCGTAGTGACTGAAAGCGGCATTCTGAACCGTCAAGATGTGGCTCGTATGCGGGCGCAGGAGGTCAACGCTTTTCTGGTTGGCGAGGCCTTTATGCGTGCCGATGATCCTGGTGTAAAGCTGAGGGAGCTCTTCGAACCATAGGGCTATTCTGCGTCGTTGCGCGCTGTGCATGGATGCACCCTTGCCCTGCACCACCACAAGCGCACTCTTCACGCTGTCCAACTGATCTTTTTAGGCTCAAGTTCTTTGTGGTGAAATTTTTGGAGTCAATGTGATGGAATAACTTGTAACGTGCGGTATGAGCCTATTATGTAGGATGTGGTGAGGTACGAACCGCATCATGGATGTTCGTGAATCACTGCAAGCTGTTATTGATGCGGTTCGCACCGCTCACCGCATCCTACGCAATCACGAATTTTATCGCGACTTCAAAATTTAAACCTAAAAAAATCAGTTGACCGCTCCATTCTAATAACAGGTATCTGATTTTGAGGAAAATAGCTTCGATGGTTATGGTCACCTACTGGGTGAATCACGCTACAGCGCGAATGGCGCGCTTGTGGCGGCACATGGCAGCGTTGCAACTCCTTGGAATAGCGGGCTATTCCGCGTCGTTGCGCGCTGTGCATGGATGCACAAGTGTCGCGGGCACATGGGTGTGCAGGAGCGACTCTTGCCCTGCACCACCACAAACGCACCCTTCACGCTGCCCAACTGATCTTTTTAGGTTAAACCTAAAAAAAGTAGTGTTCTTTCGGAGAATTGGTTTTTTCCGAGGTCCTTAATTTGGTACCTGAATACTGACACCCCATTGTCACTAGACTCTCTTCTACGAAAAATGAAAAGGAGTACAAAATATGCAGCCACAAATAAACTCGATTACCTTGGGTGTGAATGATCTTGTGCTAAGAAGCAGGGGGCTGAATTGATCAAACTGGCACAGGAGACCTTTTGGGGCGGTTACTCAGGTTACTTCGCTGATCCAGGCGGCTTTCTGTGGGAGGTCGCTTATGTGTCGCAGTTTTGGATAGGTCCGAAAGATGAATAAAGAGCCATGTCCTTGGTGTCAGGGCCACGAGGAGTATGTTCAGTATCACGATCAGGAGTGGGGAGTCCCCTCTTTTGATCCGCAGCATTTATTCGAGATGTTGATCTTGGAGGGTGCCCAGGCGGGCTTGTCCTGGTTAACGATTCTGCGTAAGCGTGATGGATACCGGCGCGCTTTCGATAACTTCGATGCCTCGCGGATTGCAAGATATGGCGATGCCGAAGTGGCTCGTCTTCTGGCTGATGCTGGCATTGTGCGTAACCGACTTAAGGTGAATGCCACCATCAGTAACGCCCTAGCATTTCTGGAACTGGAGGCTAATGAGGGATTTGCATCGCTGCTTTGGTCATTCGTCGATGGTCAGCCGGTACAAAACTGTTGGCGCAGGCTGGAACAGGTGCCAGCTAGCACCTCTGTCTCAGATGCGATGAGTCGGGAGCTCAAGCGGCGAGGATTTCGTTTTGTCGGTAGTACTATCTGTTATGCCTACATGCAATCGGTTGGGATGGTGAATGACCATCTGACCAATTGTCCACGCTACGAGGAGGTGGCAGCGCTGGGCTAATGGCCCCTCAGAAACAATTAATTATCCAATCACGCTGTAGGTGACCATAACTATCGAAGCTATTTTCTTCAAAATCAGAAACCTGTTATTAGAATGGAGCGGTCAACTGATTTTTTTAGGTTCAAGCATTACAACGCGGGATCTTGGACTGAGCGGGCTTCCCTTCGGGCGAGACGCTAAGCGTCTCGCTATCATCGTCAATTTGTATGAAGCACCACACTAGATTCCGCCAAATAGGAGGAGAGACTATGCCAAGTACTAGGTGAAAGGTCAGCGGGTGCCAAATACCACGATGGTCTTGCCCTTGACACTAATCAATCCCTGTTCCTCGAGGTTTTTCAGTACTCGCCCGGCCATTTCACGGGAACAGCCGACAATACGACCAATCTCTTGCCGAGTGATGCGGATCTGCATGCCATCAGGGTGAGTCATGGCATCTGGTTCCTTGCAAAGATCGAGTAGTGTGCGGGCAATACGACCTGTAACATCGAAAAAGGCCAGATGTCCCACCTTGCTACTGGTTTGTGAGAGGCGTTGTGAGAGTTGTGCACCCATAGCATAGAGAATCTCTTTACTAAAATCCTTTAGGTCGTGGGTGAAAAGCTGTTCAAGTCGCTGGTAGCTGATCTCTGCAATTTGGCAGGAAGCACGGGTACGTACCATGACACTGCGCTTGGGTTCTGGAATAAACAGGCCCATCTCCCCCACGAACTGCCCCTTATTGAGGTAGGTGAGAATAATCTCCCGACCATCTTCATCCTCAATGTAGACTGCCACAGAACCTTCTGTGATGTAATAGAGGATATCGGCTGGATCACCAATATGGATAATCTCAGTATTTTTTGGATAGCGCCGGCGATGACAAAAGGAGAGGAACCTCTGTAGGTACTCAGGTTCCTGAGGTGGCGGTTTTATGATCGTCATGATCTTGGGGCTCTACTTTTGTAAGTGAAATGATGTGAGATCAGCCTGCGAAATTAATTCATCAATATCACTTTGATGGCATTCTCGCAACCCTTTTTCAACTTGTCGAATCTACAGCCTTCTGTAGACTCTCTCAATAACATAGTGTAACAAAAACTATCAATATATTTAATACAATTCATATTTATCATCTATCCCGGATTGCTATTGTGATCTGGTAGACAGCCTATTGGGAGCTAGCGATGAAAGCGAGGGTCGTTTGGGTGGAGGCAGCCACCATGTTGGGAGAAGCAGGCAGTGGTCACGCTATTGTAATGGATGGTCCACCTGAGCATGGTGGGCAGAATCTAGGCATTAGGCCCATGGAGATGCTGCTGCTCGGGATGGGTGGATGTACCGAATTTGATGTTTTATCGATTCTGAAAAAGTCGCGCCAACAGGTTTCCCGCTGTGTTGTTGAGCTTGAAGCGCAACGTTCTGAACAGAATCCAAAAGTTTTTACTGCTATTCATGCCCATTTTATCATTTCTGGCCGGGATCTCAGCGAAAAGCACGTTGCTCGGGCGATCTCATTAAGTGCCGAAAAATATTGTTCCGCCTCCATCATGCTGGGGGCAAGCGCCAAAATCACACATGACTACGAGATACATGATGAGCAATGATAGGGTCATATTTGATGAACTGGTTGCAGAATACTACCGGGTTTGGTTCCGCTTTCATCCGCTCGCTGCAATCAATGTTTCTGTTTCAGGGTATGAGGGGCTGCTTACCGCCGACGGTGATGATGAGATAGGGGCACTGGCAAGCTTGATTAGCAATTTAATGGTCAGTTTAAAAGAGCTTGATTATCAGGCGCTGGATGCTGATCGGCAGATCGATCTGCAGTTGATTTTCGGTGCCGCTGTGATTGAACACCGTCTGCTACTTGAACAGGATTGGCGTTACCGTGATCCTGCCAGATATCTTCCTCTTAATTTGCTTCGTGAGCTGGTGGTTCGCCAGCCTGAACGGCTCTGTGACGCGTTGATGGGGGTGCTGGAAAAGACTCCAAACTATCTGCGCGATGCCAGAACCCGACTCTCTGAGCTGCCTGAACTAGTCTCCACGCTGTGGTTGGCTGATGCCCTTGAGATAGCGGAGAAGGGGGTTTCCTGGTTGAAATATCTACCTCATGATCTTCCCCAGGCCCATGAGTGCTGTGCTGACAAGGGGCGATTTCAGGCGCTCAGCAGTCAGGCTGCTGAAGCAGTGGAAGACTATCAGCAAGTACTGGTTAGAGAGTTAACCGCTTCTGCCAGTGGAACAGCGGCTTGTGGTAGGGAGCTATTGAGCTGGTTGTTGAGGTATCGTGATCAACTGAATATCAGTGCGGAGATGGCTTTGAAGTATAGCCGAAAGAGGCTTAAGCAGACCTATGAAAACCTACAGCAGCAGGGTATGACGGTAGAGGCTTTGAAAGCGTCTACTGGCGAGCTTCTGAGCGGAAGGGCCCGCATCCAAGCCTACTATGAAGAAGCGCAGCTCCTTCGGGATTTTTTGCGGCAGCATGCGATATTACAGGATGTTGAGCAATCGCTTGAGTTTCGAGTCACTGATAGTTGCTTTAGGCAAGAGGATTGTGGGAGTTATTATCGCAGTGAGTGCGGAGGCGTTTTCCTGATTCCGTTAGATCAGCAAGTGGGTGGAGGAGAGACCCGCTCAGTCATTCGTATGCGCAATCTCTATGGTAGTTGGGGTGGTCTTCACTATCTGGCATGGGCTGGCGGTGTTTCAGCTCACAGTTTGGTGAGGCAGATCAATCCTTCATCGGCCATTAAGCGGGGGTGGGTTCACTACATGAGCCGTACTCTAGACCGTTATGGTTATTTCAATGAACAAGATCGCCTGCAGTGGAACCAACAGTGCTTGGTTTTGGCAGAGCAGGCCAGTATCGATATTGAATTTCATGCTGGAGAGATTAACAGCTGCCAGGCTTTGGAGCGGCTGAAGCTGCTTTCTGAGATTCCCAGCTGGGCCGAGATCAGCCTAACGGCGATATCTAGAAGACCAACAGATGCCTTCATGGCGTTGCTGGGTGCCGATTTGATTGAGCAACTGATTAGATTGCTGCTTGATGATCGCCCAGGCACGCCCCTGAAATCCCTGCATGAAGCGCTGTTGGCTCATGGCGTGGTCGCACTGCCCCTGGTTGTGCAGCGGGCCTTTGGAGAGGTAATTTGGGAGCAGACGTTGAATGAGGTGCTAGGATGAAGCGGCCTGAGTAACATCTGAAAATGCACCCGTGTCGCGGGCACATGGATGTGCAGGAGCGACCCTTGCCCTGCACCACCACAAGCGCACTCTTCACGCTGTCCAACTTAAAAAACCCGCGTAAAGCGGGTTTTTTAAAGAGTTGGCTGGGGATGGAGGATTCGAACCTCCACATACGGAGTCAGAGTCCGTTGTCCTGCCGTTAGACGAATCCCCAGTTGCAAGCCCGGTGCCAAGCGTAATCCGCCTGCACAGTCGGGGCCAGACTTAACGCTTGGAGAACTGTGGACGTTTACGGGCTTTGTGCAGTCCAACCTTCTTACGCTCGACAGCTCGTGCATCGCGGGTTAAGAAGCCAGCTTTGCGCAGTGTGCTGTGCAATGATTCATCGTATGCGTCGAGTGCTCGGGATATACCGTGGCGAATGGCGCCAGCCTGTCCCGTTGTACCTCCGCCAGAAACGGTAGCCTTGATGTCGACCTTGTCACCTGTTTCAGTGGCGTCCAGAGGCTGACGAACCACCATGCGGGCGGTCTCGCGGCCAAAGTACTCGTCGAGTGGGCGATTGTTGACGGTGATCGTTCCATTGCCAACTGTCAGGAAGACCCGAGCAGTGGAGCTTTTACGACGTCCGGTTGTGATGTGCGTATCTGCCATGTTCTGTACTCTTGATTTCAGATATCCAGCATTTGTGGCTGCTGGGCCTGATGAGGATGTTCGGGGCCGGAGAAGACGCGCAGCTTTTTAAACATAGCGCGCCCTAGCGGGTTTTTCGGCATCATGCCCTTGACTGCGTGTTCAATTACACGCTCAGGTGCTTTCTCCAACAGCTTGCCCAGGTTGATGGACTTCAGATTGCCGATGTAGCCGGTATGGTGGTGGTACATCTTGTCAGCCAGCTTGTTGCCAGTGACTCGAACCTTCTCTGCGTTTACTACAACAATATAGTCACCGGTATCTACATGAGGTGTATATTCCGGTTTGTGCTTGCCGCGCAGATGTCGAGCAATTTCAGTGGACAGACGACCTAGGGTCTTATCTGTTGCATCCACAAGGAACCAATTGCGGCGAACTTCTGCCGGCTTTGCGCTTAAAGTAGTCATCCGATGTCGCTCCGATGGAGAACTAATATGCCTCGAAAAAGACGGCGGATATTACATGATCCGTTCGGCCGGTACAAGGGCTATTTGTTTTTTGGGAGATTGTTAGGGGCAATCCTGATAAATATACACGAACTTAGCGAAATAGGTGAGAGAAATAAGTAAAAAAGCGCTGCAGTGAGTGGTGGGTGTAAACCAATTAGTAATTGCTAATGCATTAAGGTATCTGTATATAGGGAAATTCTAATGCGTTAGCATCAAGCCATTTCATGCAAGTTTCTGCTATTATCCCATTCTCCGACTAAGCTTCAGTCTAACTAATAGCTCAATTGAGTTGTGATCAGAAGGTGTTGCTTGGTTTTCACCCAACCTGGTTTCATGCTCTCAGGTTTAAATAAAAAACAATATTTTTCATGTTACTGCATAGTTTTTCGATTCTTGTCGGACTCGTGGTTTTGGTATGGAGTGCAGACCGCTTTATTAGCGGTGCAGCAGCGCTTGCCAGTAATCTTGGGGTCTCTCCTATGTTAATTGGGCTTACAGTGGTTGGGTTTGGTACCTCAGCCCCAGAGGTTTTGGTTGCAGCGATGGCGGCTATCAATGGTAATCCTGGTCTTGCTATTGGTAACGCGATTGGCTCAAACATTGCCAATATCGGGTTGATTCTTGGTATTACAGCACTGGTGATTCCATTATCTGTTCATTCAAGTGTTCTGAAGCGGGAGTATCCCCTGTTACTTGGGGTAACCGTGATTTGTGTGGTGCTGATGTGGGATGGAAATTTAAGCCGCTTTGATGGTGCGGTTCTCTTCGCGCTATTGATTTCTGTGTTCAGTTGGATGATATATACCGCAAAAACAGGTAAGGCAGACCCCATTGCTGGAGAGTTCGATGCCGAGATACCGCATGATACTCCAACCAAAAAGGCGCTGATGTTGCTGTTTGGTGGTCTGCTTCTTCTCTTGATCAGCTCCCATCTATTAGTTTGGGGAGCAACCTATGTGGCGGTGGCTCTGGGGGTTAGTGATCTGGTGATTGGTCTAACCATCGTTGCAATTGGCACCAGTCTGCCAGAACTTGCGGCCAGTATCACCAGTGCCATGAAGGGAGAGGATGATATTGCGATTGGCAATGTGATTGGTTCCAATCTCTATAATATATTGGCTGTATTGGCTATTCCAGGGTTAGTGGCGCCCGGTCAATTTTCACCATCTGTTTTGATGCGTGATCTGCCGGTGATGTTTGGTATGACCCTGTTTCTATTTTTAATCAGCTACGGTTTTGGTAAACCAGGCCGTATCAATCGTACTGAGGGACTGGGACTACTGCTCTGTTTTATTGGTTATCAGTCGTGGCTCTTCTACTCTCTGGTAAGCCGGTGAAATGAAATGATGAGTTTTATCCCCATCCATTGGATGAAACTGCTAACGCGACAAGGATTCTAGATTTAATCTAATAAAGATCAGTTGGACAGTGTGAAGTGTGCGTTTGTGGTGGTGCAGGGCAAGGGTCGCTCCAGCACCTCTCTGAGTTTGGACGCTTGTCTATCCATACACAGCACACAACAACACACATTCGAAGCTATTTTCTTCAAAATCAGGAACCTACTATTAGAAGAGCGGTCAACTGAGTTTTTTAGGTTTAAAAAGGCATAAGATGAAAAAAACCATCACTCCCGCCAAAAAGGAGATGGCCCAGATGATTGAATTGGGCCGTGCGGTTATTGAGACTGAGGCTGCTGCTGTTTCCGCATTGATCTCCCGATTGGATGAGGGGTTTGCTCAAGCCTGTCACTATTTACTTAATTGCCAAGGGCGTATTGTCGTGATTGGTATGGGGAAATCGGGACATATTGGTAACAAGTTGGCCGCTACGCTGGCCAGTACTGGCAGTCCTGCCTTTTTTGTCCATCCAGGCGAAGCCAGTCATGGGGATCTGGGAATGATTACGCCTCAAGATGTGGTGCTAGCCCTCTCAAATTCAGGAGAAACCGAAGAGTTTCTGGTCATTCTCCCCTTGCTGAAGCGCCTTGGAGTGCCACTGATCTCAATGACGGGAAAGCCACAGTCAACCTTAGCCAGGGAGTCTGAGGTCCATATTGATGTGAGTGTCGATAAAGAGGCATGTCCTCTCGGTCTTGCGCCAACTTCAAGCACCACAGCGGCCTTGGTTATGGGAGATGCTCTGGCTGTGGCGTTGCTCCAGGCAAGGGGATTTACAGCGAAGGACTTTGCGCTATCCCATCCTGGCGGTAGCCTGGGTAGGCGATTATTGTTGCATGTGGGCGATATTATGCATGGGGGAGAGGCGCTGCCGTCAGTGGATCTTGACGCTACGCTTCATCAGGCGTTGGAAGTGATGTCTGTAAAGGGGCTTGGTATGACGGCGGTTATTGATCCTGAGGGGAGGGTGGCTGGTGTCTACACTGACGGTGATCTGCGACGTACACTCAACAAGCCTATCGATATTCACCAAGTTTTAGTCAGTGACGTAATGACCAGAAACTGCAAAACCGTTCCACCGGGAATGCTTGCAGCGGAGGCTTTGCAGATGATGGATGAAAATAAAATTAATGGTCTGTTGGTGGTGGATGAGGCGCAACGGCTGATCGGCGCGTTTAACATGCACGATCTGCTAAGAGCTGGAGTCATGTAGGAGGAGACGAGATGCCGGATATTCAGGCAAGGGCCCGTGAGGTCAAGCTGGTTATTTTTGATGTTGATGGAGTACTCACGGATGGCAGCCTCTATTTTGGCGATGATGGCCAGGAGTATAAGGCTTTCAATTCCAGGGATGGGCATGGCATGAAGCTATTGCAGATGTCGGGTGTGGTCATTGGTATCATCACTGGCCGGACTTCAGAAGTTGTGCGACTGCGAATGGATAATCTCGGGGTTAAGCATGTCTATCAGGGTAAGCATGATAAGCTTCCCTCATACCTGGAGTTGCGTGACAAGCTTGGGCTCTCCGATGATCAGGTGGCTTATGTTGGAGATGATGTGGTGGATATGCCAATTATGCGCAAGGTAGGTCTGGCTATCGCGGTGCAAGATGCCCATCCATTTGTTATTCAACATGCCCATTGGCAGACCCCCAATCGCGGTGGTCATGGCGCGGGCAGGGATGTTTGTGAAATGGTGCTTGAGGCCCAGGGTAATCTACAAGCCATTTTGGACAGTTATCTTTGAACCGTCGATTGCTTGCAATTTCATTGGTATTGGCGGTAGTACTCAGTCTAGCTTGGTGGGCCAAGGAGTTGACCGAGTCAGAGGAGATAAAACCAAGGGTAACTTGGGATAATCCCGATTCCTATGCGCAGAGTCTCGTGGTAAAACGTTTCGATAAAAGTGGTTTTCTGTTTCAGCTATTGCGAACACCTAGGATGGACTATTTTGAGAAGAGAGATGTTACGGAGCTGTTACAGCCGGTAATCTGGCAATATAACCCATCTAGACCGCCTTGGAAGATGCAGGCTGAGTACGCTATTTCCAATCATCGGGATGAGTCCATTTATCTGCCTGGGAGAGTCATCATCGATCGTCAGGGTAAAGATGATTTTGCGCCCTACCATATTGTAACCAGGGATTTGATGATTGAGACGCAGAAGTCCTTTGCCTCTACCTCAGAAAAGGTCACCATCGACAGTGACCAGCAGCAGATCTCTGCTCTGGGTATGCGGGCTTGGCTGAATGAGCCATCTCGTTTGAAATTGTTGCATCAGGTACGGGGACACTATGAGTTTAAATAGCGTTATTTGGGGGATTATTGGGTGCTGTATTCTATTTATGCTCCCTTTGAGTTTATGGGCTCTGGAAAGTGATCGTGATCAGCCGCTGCAACTTGGGGCTGATAGCCTTTCTATTGATGAATCGACAGGTGTCAGTCTGTATGAGGGCAATGTGGAAATAACCCAAGGCAGCATGAGGCTTTGGGCCGATAAATTGTGGGTGTATCACCGACAGGGAAAGGCTGAAAAGATTATTAGCAAGGGTAATCCGACCCACTTCAGCAGGCGCAGCGAATGGAGATTTATGTCGATCGAAATGAGTTATTATTATTCGATAGCGCTGTACTGGAGCAGGGTGGCAACCGATTCAGTAATGACCGGATTGTCTACAACCGGGTTAATGCCAAGGTCAGAGCTGGCAGTAGTGCTCAGGGTAAACAGCGGGTCCAGGTGGTTATTGAGCCAGCGAGTGAGCGCGTTGCTCCATGAGCCAGTTGCGGGTCGAGGCCCTGGAAAAGAACTATCGCAAACGAAAAGTAGTAGACGGAGTCTCATTAAGTCTGGATAGTGGAGAGGTGGTAGGCTTGCTTGGGCCCAATGGTGCTGGCAAAACAACCAGCTTTTATATGATTGTGGGACTGGTGCAAGCGGATCATGGGCGGATATTCCTAGACAGGACTGAGTTGACAGACTTTGCGATGCACAAACGGGCCCGGTTGGGTATTGGTTATTTGGCTCAAGAGTCCTCGATTTTCAGGCGTCTTAGTGTGCAGCAGAATATTCTGGCGATTCTTGAGACCAGGGCTGATCTGAATGCTAATGCACGCAAAGAGCGCTGCGACCAACTTCTGAATGAGTTTGGTATTGAGTACCTGAGAGAGAGTATGGCAATGAGTCTCTCTGGTGGTGAACGGCGACGACTGGAAATCGCCCGTGCGCTTGCTATCCAGCCAGCATTCATTCTGCTGGATGAGCCTTTTGCTGGTGTTGATCCGATTGCCGTGATTGATATAAAGAAAATTATCAAGCATCTCAAGATGTTAAATATCGGGGTGCTGATTACCGACCACAATGTCAGAGAGACGCTTGATATCTGTGATCGAGCCTACATTATCAAAGGTGGGCAAGTGCTGGCTGAAGGGTCAACACAGGAAATTCTAAGCAATCAGGAAGTGCGCAGAGTTTATCTAGGTGAAAATTTTTCCATGTAAGGCTAAGTGTATGTTTTTAGGTGTTAAAGGAGGAAGATATGGTAGGTAAGAAGAGGGCTGTGGTGCTTGCAATAAGTGATATAAATCGGTCAGATGCAAGAATATGTTTAAGACTCTTTCCGTAGACTGCTTTTTTTAGCTAGAATGATATTAAGACATACAAATAACATACCAGGTTTAAAAATAACGCTGCAATGAAGCAGGCTCTGCAACTCCGACTCGGACAACATCTTACCATGACACCTCAGTTGCAGCAGGCGATACGCCTGTTGCAACTCTCTGCGCTGGACCTTAGTCAGGAGGTTCAGGAAGTGCTGGAAGCCAATCCAATGCTGCAGAGTGAAGATGAATTCGGCCTCTACCAAGCCAAAGATGGCGATCCTAATGAGCCGCAAGACCTACGCCAGGAGGCAAAGGATAAGCGCGATTCAAACGATATCAATAACGAGCGTGAGATCCAGACTGACAGTAACCAGTTGACAGAAGATCTACCCGTAGATAGCGAATGGACAGATGTTTATGATAGTTATCTACCCAGTTCGAGTGGCAGCGGTGAATCGGCTGATCATGACTATCTGGCCCAGAGCAGCGGCACGACTACTCTGCATGATCATCTTATCTGGCAAATGACACTGACCCCGTTCTCTGAGCAGGACAATATGATTGCAACCACCTTGATCGATAGCATTAACGAGGATGGTTACTTTAAAGGCGATCTTGAAGAGATCTTACAGTCTGTGGATGATGAAGAGGCAACCATTGAGGATGTTGAGGCTGTGCTGCACCGAATCCAGGCTTTTGACCCCCCCGGTGTCGGCGCTCAGGGCCCAAGAGATTGTCTGTTGATCCAGTTGCGTCAACTTCCAGAGGCGACCCCATATGTTGCCTCGGCAATCAAGCTTTGCCAGGACCATTTCAATCTTCTGACAGCTCAGGATCAAAGCCAGATCATGCGCCGCATGCAAATTGACGAGGAGGAGCTTGCTGCGGTGATGCATTTGATTCGAAGCCTAAACCCCCACCCTGGAGCACTTATTGCCAGAAGTGAACCGGAATATGTCATCCCTGATGTCTTTGTCAGTAAGCGCAATAATCGCTGGATAGTGGAACTCAATGGAGAGGTGACTCCTAAACTAAGGGTTAACAATGACTACGCTAGTCTAATAAAGCGAGCTGATCAGAGTGATGACAACACCTTTCTAAAGAACCATCTTCAGGAAGCCCGTTGGTTCATTAAAAGTCTCATCAGCCGTAATGAGACGATTCTGCGGGTGGCAAGTAAGATTGTGGAGTACCAACGAGGTTATTTTGAGCATGGAGAGGAGGCGATGAAGCCCCTTGTGCTGAGGGATATCGCAGAAGCGCTGGAGATGCATGAATCGACTATTTCTCGGGTTACGACCCAGAAGTATATGCATACCCCTCGGGGTACCCTGGAGTTTAAATATTTCTTTTCCAGTCATGTGAATACCAGTGCGGGTGGTGAGTGCTCTTCTACTGCGATACGTGCACTGATTAAAAAGTTGATTGCCGCTGAGAAGACAAGTAAGCCTCTCAGCGATAATAAAATTGCCGCCATATTGTCGGATCAGGGTATTAAAGTGGCCCGTCGGACGGTGGCAAAGTACCGTGAGTCGATGAGCATTCCGCCATCGAATGAGCGTAAACGTCTGATGTAGGAGAAACAACAGATCAGAACAGTAGGTGATCATGATAGAGTTCGGATACGGCACAACACGATGCAATGACGGATTTTTACTATCTTGGACCGCAACTGTTCTGGTGTTATTCGCTGCTTCAGGCAGAGTGATGAGTTAACTCATCGAAGACAGGAGAAAATTATGCAAATAAACGTGACCGGTCATCATGTTGAAGTAACCGATGCCTTGAAGAGCTATGTAGACAATAAGTTCGAGCGTCTTGAAAGGCACTTTGATAATGTGATAAATGTTCACGTTATTCTGAGTGTTGAAAAGCTGAGACAAAAGGCCGAGGCGACGGTGCAAGTGAACGGTGCTAACGTTTTCGCTGATGCAGTAGAGGAAGATCTGTACGCAGCTATTGATGGGCTAACAGATAAATTGGATAGACAGGTGATTAAGCACAAGGAGAAGATGCAGAATCACCGAGCCGGAACTGGCGCAAAGTACGTAGCAACGGAATAACCTTAAATTATAACAACTGGCGAGGTCTCCATGTTTCCCGACGGATTTCTACTTGAGGAACGGATCGGCTGCGGTGTGGAGGCAGCCAGTAAAAAGCGTGCCTTGGAACAGCTCGGCCAAAGATTGGCTGAGTCTGCTCTGGGGCTCACACAAGATATGGTGTTCGATGCGCTACTGGAAAGGGAGCGGCTCGGAAGTACCGGACTTGGCAAAGGTATTGCTCTGCCACATGCGCGAATGCCACAAATCTCTCAATCGGTCGCCGCTTTCATCCAAATGCCTGCAGGTATCGATTTCGATGCCATCGACAGTCAGCCAGTGGATCTTGCGTTCGCTATGCTGGTGCCTGAGGAGGCTACTGAGGCGCATCTGCAACTATTGGCTAAGTTGGCCATGATGTTTGATGATAATAGCTTTTGTATCGCATTGCGTGAAGCGGAAACGGCACAACGGCTGTTTCAGTTGATTCAGCAGCGGGAAGCGACAATTTCTTCAATATAATGCCACCTGCCTATACCGTTCGTGATCTTTACGAAGAGTTTGCTAGCGAACTTTCGCTATGCTGGAATGGTGAGGGCGGAGAGGCGCAAATCAATCTCGATACGAAATATTCAGACAGTCAGCTACCCGCTGGGCCTCTGAATCTGATTCGTCCTAATCAAATTCAGGTTATTGGACCACTAGAATATAACCATCTCTTAAGTGGCGAGGTGAGAAGTTACCGTGAAACTTTAGATATGCTCTTCAGTGCCTCACCTGCGGCTCTCATATTCACTGATGGCCTGCAACCCCAGGAAGCCTGTAAAGAGCTAGCGCTGTTGCATTATACAGCGCTCATGTATACCCCCCATGAACATAATCAAGTCATCTACCGATTGCTGGAGAGATTTACCCAACCTGTAGGTGATACCCTGTTGATGCATGGGGTTTTCATGGAGGTGCTGGGAAATGGCGTGCTGCTAAGCGGCGATCCTGCCATTGGTAAGAGTGAAGTTGCATTGGATTTGATCTCCAGGGGGCATCGCTTGATTGCGGATGACTCTACCGAGCTCTATAAGACCGGCAGCAACACCTTGAGTGGGCGCTGCCCTAAGGTTTTGCAGGATTTTCTTGAAGTTCGTGGGTTAGGATTGATAAATATCCGTGCCATGTTCGGGAATAGCGTCATAAAGCCCAATAAACAGCTACAATTAATCATTGACCTGCTCCATTTTGGCGACAAAAAAATACAAGATATGGATCGTCTCGAAGGGTGGCATTCAGATCGAACCCTGCTTGGCGTTCGTGTACCTCAAACGAGTCTTCCTGTGGCAGCTGGTAGAAATTTAGCTATCCTGGTTGAGACGGCAGTCCGACAGCATTTGCTAAAGGTGGATGGTTACGATGCCACCAAGGATTTTATCAAGCGACAACAAGACTATATTGAACAGGGGTAGTGTCTGAATAGCATGGCAGAAAAGATTAAATTGCAGATTGTCACGGGGATGTCTGGTTCGGGAAAGACCATCGCTTTGCATACCCTGGAAGATATGGGGTACTACTGTATCGATAACCTGCCGGTCTCACTACTTGTCTCTATTGCTGACTATTTAAATGGCGAACCTGAGGAGATCTTTAATAAGACGGCCGTCGGCATTGATGCTCGAAGCCAGCCAAGTCAGATATCTAGCTTGCCTCAGGTAGTGGAGAGGATTCGTCAACTCGGTCTTGATTGTCGCATGTTATTTTTAGATGCTCAACTGGAAACTTTGATCAAGCGCTTTAGTGAAACTCGCCGTAAACACCCCCTGACTAATCAGCAAAGGTCTTTAGATGAAGCGATCAGGCATGAACGCGAATTACTGGAACCCTCAAATGCTGCTGCAGAACTTCGAATCGATACCACGCACACCAACGTGCATGAGTTACGTGATTTAATCCGTAATCGAATTGGTGGAGAGGGAGGGAAGGTTTCCATTCTATTTGAGTCATTTGGCTTCAAACATGGCTTACCTAAGGATGTAGATTTTGTATTTGACGTGCGTTGTCTAGCAAATCCTTATTGGCAAATAGAGTTACGTCCCTACACAGGATTGGATAAACCAGTTACCGATTATCTTTCATCTCAAGCTGAGTCGAGCGACATGGTTTCTAGCCTGATCGATTTTCTAAGTCGCTGGATACCTTCCTTCGAAGCCGATGGACGCAGTTATCTTACTATTGCGATCGGATGTACCGGTGGGCAGCACCGTTCCGTGTATGTCGTTTCGCAGTTATCGCAGTATTTCAAAGAGAAAGGTCTACATGTGATGAGCCGTCATCGTGAGCTGGCATGATGATCTTAAATTCCGCAACTACGAATTCTAGGATGATTGGTTTGCTTTTAATAACGCACAACCATTTAGGGGAAGCGCTGCTGGAAACAGCAAATAAAATGTTTGATGGTGCACCCTTGCCAGTTGAAATATTGCCGGTGAACTATGACTGTAACCCAGACCGACTTAAGCTTCTTGCTAGGGCTGCAGTGGATCGCCTTGATGGCGGTCAGGGTGTCCTGGTGCTTACCGATATGTATGGATCGACGCCAAGCAATATCGCTCATGGTTTGGCAGAAGATGGCAGGGTAAACGTGATCTCCGGTATTAATCTGCCCATGTTGGTTCGTACCCTGAACTATCAAACACTTGATCTGGTATCGCTTACCGAAAAGGCAGTGAGTGGGGGCAGGGAGGGTATCCAATGTTGTGGATCAGATTAAATGAGGGATGGTGAAACACCAAAACACACTAGCGGAATTTCCCGCAAATCCTCGTTTAACTGCAGATTAAATTAAGATTCAATTATGTTGGAAAAACAAGTAGAAATTATTAATAAACTTGGGTTACATGCTCGTGCTGCCGCTAAGTTAGTGAGTTGTGCTAGTGACTTTAATAGTGATGTTTATCTGCTTCGTAACGGACAGCAGGTGAATGGAAAAAGTATCATGGGTGTCATGATGTTGGCTGCTAACAAGGGGTCTATTCTGCAGCTTAGAATAGAGGGAAGCGATGAGCAACTAGCAATGGACGCATTGATTCGTCTCATTAACAGCCGGTTTGGAGAGGAGCAATGACGCTTTCTTGTCAAGGCATAGGTATTAATACCAGCCGAGAGATTGCGATAGGTGATGCTTATCTATTGCAGCATGGTGTTCCAGAAATCAGCTATCGTGAAATTACTGAGGATCTGGTCGCAACTGAGATTAAGCGGTTTGAGGCAGCCCTGAATACGACCGCTAATCATTTACGTTCTGTGCGAGATCAGATACCCGCCGAAACTGCCCTGGATATTAGTGAGTTTATCGATACCCATCTGCTGATGTTGGAAGATGCTGCCATTAGTGTTGCGACTATTACTCTCATTCGAGAAAATTTATACAGTGCTGAATGGGCCTTACAGGTGCGTCGCGAAGAGTTGGTAAGGGTATTCGATGAGATGGATGATCCCTATCTTCGCACCCGAAAGGATGATGTGAATCATGTGGTAGGGCATGTGCAATTTGTCTTGGCGGGAGGTAAACCGGAGCAACAAGATGATCTAAAGGGACGGGTGATTGTGGCACGGGACTTAACCCCTGCCGAGACGATCATGATGAAAAACCAAGGAGTAGCCGCGTTTGTAACCGAGTTTGGCGGCCCCCTTTCCCATACTGCAATATTGGCCCGGAGTCTTGGAATTCCCGCTGTCGTCGGCATTCATCAGGCGACCTCCCTGTTTCGTCAGGGAGAACCCTTGATTGTGGATGGTGCGCAAGGGGTGGTGCTGGCTGATCCCACTGAGCGGATTCTCGACTACTACCGGCAACGTATTGAGAGTCGGCGGCGCAGAGAAGTAGAGCTACGTCGTCTTGTGGATCTGCCAGCATTGACTACCGATGGAGAGCAGATCTTTCTCTATTCCAACATTGAGCTTCCAGAAGATATCGATAGCACCCTTAAAAACAGAGCTGATGGGGTAGGACTGTTCCGCACCGAATTTCTCTATATGAATCGGATAACCCCACCTACTGAGGAGGAGCAGTTGGAGACCTATCTCTCTGCGGTTAAGGGGTTGGGCGGTATTCCGATCACCATACGCACATTGGATTTAGGGGTTGATAAAACCACTGGAAATGCTTCCGAATATGGGTGCATGCCTGCTATAAATCCTGCCTTGGGTTTACGTGCGATACGCCTCTGTCTAAAAGAGCCTGAATTATTTATTCCTCAACTCAGGGCAATTTTACAAGCCTCTGCAGAGGGACCGGTGAGACTCATGATACCGATGCTGTCAGGTGTTCGTGAGTTGCGTCAGGTGTTACACATTATTGAACGAACCAAGCAGGAACTTACAAGCGAAGGTATCTCTTTCGATCCCCAGATACCCATTGGAGGCATGATTGAGGTTCCGTCTGCTGCCCTGTCGGCGCGAAGCTTTGCCCGTCATCTCGATTTTTTCTCGATTGGCACTAATGATTTGATTCAGTACACACTGGCAGTTGACCGTATGGATGAAGAGGTTAATTTTTTATTTGATCCCTTGCATCCTGCGGTACTCTTTTTGATTAGAAATACCATCGAGGCGGCGCGGGATGCTGGTATTTCAGTGAGTATGTGCGGTGAAATGGCGGGTGATCCTCGTTATATCCGATTGCTGATTGGTATGGGCTTAAGAGAGTTGAGTATGCAGCCGAGTGCCCTGCTAGAGACCAGAGAGCTGATTCGAAAAAGTAATTTATCGGATCTTGAGCAGAAGACTCATACTTTTCTGGAGCAGCTTAATGAGAATGATGATGAGCAGTTGTTTGATGAGTTTTTTATCTAATACTGGATTGGTCTCTCTGCAAACGCTTCAGAAATCAGAATGTCATTAGGTGTTATCAAAAATTCTGACCTGATTATTTTTAGAATATGATCTCGAGGCGCATGACACATTTCATGATAGTGATGTAAGCTGCGCTTACGCTACTTTATATCCCCCTCACCCAGGCCCTCTCCCGCAGGGGAGGGTGTCGCAAAAGTCGTAGGGTGGGGTTCTGTCCCACCATTAAGGGATGAAACGTAGGATGCGGTGAGGTACGAACCGCATCATGGATGTTCGTGAGCCACCCCACTATTGATGCGGTTCGCACCGCTCACCGCATCCTACGATTTTTGCGAATATTCGCGGTATGCTTTTACAACACCCTCCCCTGCGGGAGAGGCCCGGGGTGAGGGGGATCCAATAACCGCTGAACTCGCTAAACTTCTCAACCAAAACGAAATGCGTTGCAACATTTTTGTGGCGATTTGTTTCTATTATTCTAAAAAAATCACCCGTTGTCCTTTGTTGTTTCAGACGAACAGATTGACGTTGGCCTTGAGCGCACGGGGTAGAAAACTCGCCGCTCCGACCCACTCCTCGATTTCCGGTATGAAAGCCTCCTTGGCGTGGTCAAACAGGTCCACTGTCATTTGGCAGGCGACCAGTTTGACCTCCGCTTCAATGCATAAGGCTCGCAGCTCCTCGATCGACGCCACGCCTTTGTGGTTCAAGGTTCGGCGCATCATGTTGGTGGCCATTCCTTCGAACCCAGGCATCAAGGTCATGAGTGATGTGGGCATGGGAAGCTCCTTGCCTTGCAACCAGGTTGGTCCCATAGGGAGCTTCATCGGCATAGCCGGATTACCAAGGGGGGTGACCTTGAGATCAAGATCCCGTTTCAGCAGGTTCAGGCCATAGAAGGTAAAGAAGATCGATACATCCCAGCCTAGGGCCGCAGCCGTGGAGGCCAGAATAAAGGGGGGATAGGCCATGTCCAAGGTGCCCTTGGTGGTGATGATTGTCATTGATGGTGTGCGTGTGGCCTCCTGCTCGGCCATTTTTTCGTTGAATCGTTGGTCGAACCAGGCATCCAAATCCTGTTCCGGCTGTGGTTTTTTGATTGTGGTTGCGTTCATGCGAATGTCTCCCTTCTTCAGGACTTACGAATCTTGAAATGAAACTCGCCGGATTGCTGTTGGCTGGAGAGCATTTCGTGGCCGGTCTGTTCGCAGAATGAACTTAGGTCCTTCACCGAACCGGGATCGGTGGCCGTGATTTGCAGAACCTCACCCGCTGACAATGTCGCCAACGCCTTTTTGGTTTTCAAAATCGGTAGAGGGCAGTTGAGGCCGCGTGCGTCCAGGGTATTAATGTTTTCGTTCATGATTTGACTCCTTGTGTGTTGCTGGATAATAGTCGACCGGTCGGTCAACCCATGGGTAAAAAAATTCAATTGGTTGGGGGGAGTTCAATCCTCAGGGCTTTAATGGCTGGTCCCAGGATTCGCACCACCTCCGGGTCGTTATGGCTCTTGGCCAGCAGTATCACCCCCTCGAGATAGGCTAGCATGGCCTGGGCGGTAGATTGGGTGTTGAGGGGGAGGATTAGACCTAGTTCTACTGCCTCATCCAAGGTTTCGTGAAAGTGGGTGCTGGCTTTTGCAAACACCGCGTTGATCCTGGCGCGGATCACCTCGTCCCGAGTGCTGACCTCCAGCGCCAGATTACCAAACAGGCAGCCTGGCATACGTCCCTCCAAATCCTTGGCAGCCTTCTGCCAGTAGTAGGCGGCGTCGATTAAGTAGTCGAGTCGTTCCAGGGGGGATAGGTCACGGTCGAAGGCCTCAGCCACAAAACCGTGGGCCCAGTCGTCGGCCATGTCATCGATGACTGCCATGGCTAGATCCTGCTTGGAGGGGAAGAAGTGGTAGAAGCTGCCCTTTTGCACTTGGGCGATCTCACAGATCTCTTTGATGCCCACATCGGCGTAGCTGCGGCCGTGAAAGAGTTCCCGGGCGGTACTCAGGATGCGAGCACGGGTGTCAAAGGCTTGGTTCATGGAATTGATTATAATAGACCGGTTGGTCAAGTCAAGTGCTCATCCTGACGAATGGATGCTGTCGACCCAAATATAGCTTGAGATTGCTTCAACCTAAAAAATCAGTTGACCACTCCATTCTAATAGCAGGTTCCTGATTTTATTGATAACAGGGAGTGCAGTGAGTACAGGGACAGTCACCGTTTGGGATAGTCTAAAGTCATTTAAAATCATATGGTTATTTCAAATAACAGTGCTTTCACAACAACGATTAAATGGTGAGTGTCCTCGTATTAGGGATGTTGCTCCTGTCCAGAATCAATAGGGGATAGACCACAATTTTTACCAATTATTAAGAAAACTGGGGTCTGTCCCCCTATTACTACAACGGTTTTTCCATTCAGATTGCGAAGGCAAGAGCCGGAATGTTATCCAGGGAATCTATATTCTATTTTTGATCTCGAAATCTACAGCCTCAATAATGCATGTCATTAAAAAGTGTAGGCCCGATAGAGAATGTTCCGTCAGCCCAAATTCCTGAACCTCGGTTAAGTCTCTGAGCGTACATAATGTATCGCGCACATTAGTGAATGTATCTATCTGCATTGAGGCAATTAGTGGGTTGTGGGTTGGAGGCAGAGGTTTGCTGAAATACTGTTCTGGGTGCTTCTTGGGGGTATTGTGTCCTTTCGGCATAGCATGTCCTCATTACAGTAATAAGGGCCAGACCACGATGTTTCACCAATCAAGAAACGAAAACATAAAAAACCGTGGTCTGTCCCATATTATTTGCTAATACGCGCCCTATAGGACGTGTTCGACACGTACTATAGGGCGTATAAACCAATCTTGCAAGTCTTATTTGCAACAAGAGGTTGGCATGGCGACAAAATTAATAATCGGGAAATTGGTAAAAAAGAAGCGTGTGGCAAAGTCGTGGACACAGGAAAAATTATCGTCCGAGGCCAGCATTAATACCCGCTTCTTACAAAAAATAGAAGCCGGTGACAGAACGCCATCCCTGATAACCATTTTCAAACTGGCAT
>JARRQF010000104.1:0-10866 GCA_037382065.1 Candidatus Thiodiazotropha sp.
CCAGGATACTGCGTTGCAATGCTTGAAAAGGGCGAGCCATTCCCTGCGCATTGCGCCTTGTCTCCTGGCCTGAGCAGGCTTCTATCATCGTCAATTTGTATGAAGCACCACACTAGGATGATTGTCTACTTAGCTCTTCAGTCGCTCGACTGATCTATCATAGCGGCACAACCGCATAAGGTGGTAACCTTTCTATTGGCTAGCTCAGCCTAATCCGTAGCAAGCATCGCTCTCCCTGCGTAAAAGGCACCTTAAGAGGTATGACATCGCAGTGATAGTCTGGCGATATTTCGGCAATCTCTTGTTCTGGAACCCGGCCCTTCATGGCCAGCAATTCACTCTTTGAACTGCGCAAATCAGCCGTTAAGTCTAACATTCTAGGCAGCGCGGTAAAGGCTCTGGCGGTGAGTGTTTCAAATGAATCGGTGGATCTGAAATCTTCTACCCGGGCATGCACCGGTTCGCAATTTCCCAACCCTAACTCCAACACGGCCTGACGCAGAAAACGGACTTTTTTGCTATTACTATCCAGCAATACAAAATGTGTCTGGGGCTGCATGATTGCCAGCGGAATGCCCGGCAAGCCTGGCCCACTCCCCATATCAAGACAGGAACGGCTGTTCAGATAGGGCAGAATGATCAGGCTATCTAGCAAATGTCGTCCGATCATCTCCAGAGGGTCACGCACAGCTGTCAGATTGTAGGCCTTATTCCATTTTATAAGCAGGGCATGAAACGCCAATAACGTAGCTTGTTGCTCGTCGCTTAACACCATACCCATCTGGCTAGCCCCCTGCAGCAGACGTTGCCGGCAGGTTATTTCAACATGTCGAGAATCTACCATCAGACTGAACGCTTCTTCAGATGAATGAGTAGTAATGAGAGAGCCGCCGGGGTCACCCCGGGAATCCGTCCTGCCTGACCCAGTGTCTGAGGTCTATGGCGCAGAAATTTTTCACGTACCTCGGAGGAGAGCCCTCGTACAGTGGCGTAGTCCAAATCCTCTGGCAGAACCACAGCTTCATTGGCTCGCTGCCTCTCTATTTCTCCCTTCTGGCGCTCAATATAACCGGCATATTTCGCCTGCACCTCGAGCTGTTCAATCACTTGCCGGTCTTGCAAACCAGGGCCGAGTCGTGGCACGCCCATCAGGTCACGATAGCTAACATTTGGCCTGGCCAGCAGATGGATTGCCGATGCCTCTTTTGACAAGGCGCCTCCCAGTATCGATTCCGCCTGCTCGGTTCCAAAATCAGAGGGACGCAACCAGATGCTACTCAGACGTTGCTGTTCCAACTCAATGTTTTCCCGTTTTCGATTAAAAGCCTCCCAGCGTTCATCATCGACCAAACCAAGTTCACGCCCCTTTTCGGTCAGTCGCAGATCGGCGTTATCTTCTCTCAATAACAGTCGATACTCCGCCCGACTGGTAAACATACGGTAGGGTTCTTGGGTACCCTGAGTAATCAAGTCATCTACCAAAACACCCAGATAGGCCTCATCCCGCCTTGGTGACCAGGTCTCCTGATCTCTAGCATGGCGAACGGCATTGATACCCGCAAGTAAACCTTGTGCCGCTGCCTCTTCGTAACCGGTAGTGCCATTGATTTGACCCGCGAAAAACAGGCCATGCAGATGTTTGGTCTCCAGCGATGCCTTCAGATCTCTGGGATCGAAGAAATCATACTCAATCGCATAACCTGGTCGGGTAATATGCGCCTGCTCAAAACCCTTCATCGATCTCACCAACTGATGTTGGACATCGAAAGGCAGACTGGTGGATATCCCATTAGGATAGATTTCATGGGTATCCAGACCTTCAGGCTCAATGAATATTTGATGAGAGTCCTTATCAGCAAAACGCACGATTTTATCTTCAATAGAGGGACAGTAGCGCGGCCCAATGCCTTCGATCACTCCGGCATACAGGGGTGATCGAGAGAGACCACTACGGATGATCTCATGGGTCTGTTCATTAGTATGAGTGATATGACAACTCACCTGCTGGGGATGCTGTTCCTGGCAACCGAGAAAAGAGAATATCGGCGTCGGGGTATCACCTGGCTGGGCCTGAAGTTGAGAATAGTCGATGGTGCGGCCATCGATACGCGGTGGGGTACCGGTTTTTAGACGCTCAACCTGGAAGGGTAGATCTCGCAAACGCTGCGCCAATGCATTTGCGGGAGGATCACCAGCTCGTCCCCCTTCGTAATTCGAGAGGCCAATATGGATTCTTCCCCCCAGAAAGGTGCCCACAGTCAGCACTACAGCATCGGCACGAAATTTCAGCCCCATCTGAGTCACCACACCAATCACTCGCTCCTGCTCCACCAGCAAATCGTCAACTGGCTGTTGGAAAAGTTGGAGATTGGGCTGATTTTCAAGGACGTAGCGAATGGCCGCTTTGTAGCGAATTCGATCCGCTTGGGCGCGGGTAGCACGCACTGCCGCTCCTTTACGAGCATTGAGAATACGAAACTGTATACCACCAAGATCGGCGGCATGGGCCATCACCCCTCCCATGGCATCAACCTCTTTGACCAGATGGCCTTTGCCGATACCTCCGATGGCGGGATTGCAGCTCATCTGCCCAAGGGTTTCAATATTGTGGCTCAGCAGTAGGGTACGAGCACCCATACGAGCAGCAGCTAGCGCAGCTTCTGTTCCAGCATGACCACCACCGACCACAATCACATCAAACTTATCGGTATATATCATCAGACTCTATGCGAGAAACCCCGTTCTTCAGACCGGAGAGGGATAGCGTCCGCCATCAGGCGGCCTGTCTCACTGCCTCCTTTTTATTCCATGCTATCGCTGGTTGTGGGAAATAAGCATAGCCGTCACTGCGTTGTAGCGGCATGCCGTACTGATAGCTAATACCCTGAACAACGCTTTATCAGTGGATTCTTCTATTTGTTCAAAATAAAAACGGCCATAGACACTCCTTGTTAAACCTAAAAAAATCAGTTGACCGCTCCATTCTAATAGCAGGGGCCTGATTTTTAAGAAAATAGATTCGATGGTCATGGTCACCTACTGGGTGAGTTACGCTACAACGTGAATGGCACGCTTATGGCGGCACATGGCGGGGTAGTTGACCCTCTCATGACCATTGGTAAAATGGTTCAGCCTACCAGCATTGCCCAATTCAAACCGACACTGAAGTAGCAAACCGTCTATTTTAACCTAGAATCCGCAGTTAGACATGGATTTGTGGCGGTACAGGGCAAGGGGTGCTCCTGCACATCCATATGTTTGGACATTAAGGAGATACCGATGTTGGCAATCCTACGCAGGGTAAGGACATTACCACCCAACGTGAATCAAACACCTCTTCAATACCCCGTCCTGGAGCGAGCAAGAAGCGCAGCAGGAAGCGACCCAAGCGCGGATCAACGCCGCGTTTGAGCGCCGTAGGAATCGCCCCGAGGATGTCAATAAAGCAGGTTTAGAGGTTAAACTATACTGCCTATATTTTTCTAAACCTTTAGCTTAAGCAGCCGCCGCAAATTAAATTCCGGTGGTCAACATCGCACTATCTCAGCCATGATTCACAAAAGAGGCATTTCATGAGTTCCAAAGTAGCAGAAATCATCAAATCAGCGGGAAAGATTCTGCTCGGCAAACAGGATGTCATTAAACTTTCAGTAACCTGCCTGCTAGCCCAAGGACATCTGCTGATTGAAGATATACCTGGGGTTGGTAAAACTACGCTGGCGCACACTTTGGCACATCTATTGGGATTGCACTATCAACGCATTCAGTTCACCAGTGATCTATTGCCTTCAGATATCATCGGGGTTTCAATCTATGATACCAAGCAGCAAAGATTTCAATTCCATCAGGGACCCATTTTCGCCCAGCTCGTTCTGGCAGATGAGATCAACCGGGCTACACCCAAAGCCCAAAGCGCACTACTTGAAGCCATGGAAGAGCGACAGATCACCATTGATGGCCAAACTTACGGATTGCCTGAACCCTTTTTTGTCATCGCCACCCAGAACCCGAGCCATCAGATAGGTACATTTTCCTTACCCGAATCTCAACTCGATCGCTTTTTAATGTGTGTCTCTATCGGTTATCCAAACCGTTCAGCTGAGCAGGATCTGCTTGCTGGTGGAGATCGAAGGGCGATCCTGGAAGAACAGCCCATTGTTTTGAATACTCAGCAGTTAAGTGAGTATCAACGGCAAGTTTCCAAGGTTCATGTGGCTGATGCTTTGATCGAATATTGTCAAGATATCCTAGCCTACACACGTAATACACCCGATTACAGACTCGGTCTCTCTCCCAGAGCCGGCCTGGCAATACTCCAAGCCGCCCGCGCCTGGGCATTTCTTGAGCAAAGAGACCTGGTTCTTCCGGAAGATCTGCAAGCGATACTCCCTGCAACTATTGGACACAGACTGCAAACCTCAGGAGAGAAAAGCAGTGTTAGCAGCCATGGACTGGTCCAGGATCTGCTCAGCTCAGTGCCACTTCCTTAATGCTGAAATCCACTCTCTACCACTGGTTGAAAAGCTTTCGCCGTCAGGCCAAACCAAATCTTCAGGGTGGCGTCACCATTAAAGCGCGAAGTATCTATATTCTACCAACTAAGCAGGGCCTGCTGCTTGCTATGGTAATTATTCTAATGTTAGTGGGTTCCATTAATTACGGCAGTAACCTGGGCCATCTGGTCACTTTCCTACTGGCAGGAATCTGGCTCATCAACATTCTACACACCTGGCGTAACCTGCTGGGATTGAAACTTCAACCATTGCGAGTAGCATCAGTATTTGCTTGTGAATCTGCCGACTTTACCCTGACCCTGATCAACCCATCCACCCTGGATCGCTTTGGTCTCTCCCTTAAACATAAAAAAAGGGCAGGGGACTGTGTTGATATCTCAGGTAATGAACAACTCACCGTTCATCTGCCCTTACCAACGCACAGACGTGGTGAATTTCTATTACCAGAAGTTACCCTTCACACAACTTATCCATTGGGACTTTTTCACGCCTGGAGCTATGCCCAACTCGACCTTATCTGCCTCGTCTATCCAAAGCCTGCCGAACAGGGAGAGCCTCCATTCGATACCAGCTATACAAGCAGCGATATGGGTGATCGTGGTGTAGGCACAGATGATTTTATCGGTTTACGCAACTTCCGCTCTGGTGACTCTCCCAAACATATCAATTGGAAGGCCTATGCCAAGCAGCAGGGTCTACTCAGCAAGCAATTCGGCGGCGACAGGCATGTTGAGGTACGACTCGATTGGGATTTAATCGTTGAACAGGAACCTGAGAGACGTCTCAGTCTTCTATGCCGTTATGTTATTCAACAAGAAGAGCTGGGACACGCTTATTCTCTGCACATTCCTGGAACATCCATTCCCAGTGGCTTGGGTAGTGCTCACATGCAACGCTGTCTAACGGCACTGGCCAGATATGGAGATGTGCATGAAAGCAGCTAATCACTCTTTATCGCCACGGATGCATGCTATTTTGAGTCTTCTTGCAGGACTCACGATACTTCCCCATAGCACCTATCTGCCCTTGCCCATCAACCTCTACTTGCTGTTTCTGTTTTTTTGGCGCTTTGCCAGCCTGCGCTTCAGTCAAGTCAAAACCAATTGGTGGATGCTGATTAGTGCCACTCTAGGTGCCTCGATTCTGGTTTATAACCAATTACATAGCCTGATCGGACGTGATGCTGGTGTGGCACTATTATCAGTAATGCTGATGCTGAAAGTTCTGGAAGTGCGACGCCAGAGGGATCTCTATGTCACAGTGTTTATCTCTTACTTTGTGGTCATTACCCACTTTTTATTCAACCAATCGATAGGACTAGCACTCTATCTGATCACGCTTGTGGTCTGCCTCACCACGTTATTAATGGAGATCAACCGAGTCACTCCCACACAAAAACTTTTTGAGCCTTTGCTTAAGACTTTAATCATTACGCTACAAGCCGTGCCTATCGCCATCATTCTATTTATTCTTTTTCCACGTATTTCACATCCTCTTTGGAATCTTGGCAACAGTGCTTCAGCAACTACCGGTATGAGTGACCGGGTTAGTCCAGGAAGTATCAGTCGATTGGCAGAGTCCTCGGAAGTTGCATTCAGGGCTATTTTTGATCGTCTTCCACCCAAACCCCAAGCGCGCTACTGGCGTGGACTGGTCATTTGGGATACCGATGGTTTTAGTTGGTATAACCAACCAAAAAAGCGCTCATTTTCACCGATAACAAATACAATGAGCGAAACAGCCGAATTTACCTATGAAATATTTCTTGAGGCACATTATAAATCCTGGCTATATTCCCTCGATAGGCCGCTCTCTTCTCCAGCAGCAGCAACTCTGACCTCAGACTTTCAAATACTCACAGAAAAACCGGTTGAGCAGCCCTTGCAATATCGGCTTGCCTCTTCAATCAGTAAACAGAATCGAGTGCTACTACCAAGTATGCGGCAAAGAGCGTTGGCACTGGCCGACAATGTCACTCAGCGGCAATACGATCTAGTGAATGAATGGCGGGCAAAATCCAACAGTGACCGCGAATTTATCGACAAGGTGCTAAATCATTACAACCAGCAACCTTATGTCTATACCTTGTCACCCCCGCTCTATCAAGATAATCCCATTGATCAATTTTTATTTGAGGGAAAGGAAGGTTTTTGTGAACACTACGCCACTAGTTTCACCCAATTAATGCGCATAGCAGGTATTCCTGCTCGACTCATACTGGGCTACCAAGGCGGTGAATATAACAATCTCGGTGACTATTTCATCATACGTCAATATGATGCTCATGCTTGGTCCGAGGTTTGGCTGGATAAACTCGGCTGGGTAAGGATTGATCCTACTTCTGCTGTGGCTCCAGAACGAATTCGTCATCAGTTACGCCATGATTTTGGTGAGCAGGGTTCTCCTGTGATGTTTCAAACTGATGCAACTGGCATCCTTTCTTCAACCATGCGCCAAGTCTCTCATCTACTGGATAGTGCCAATGTGCACTGGAGACGCTGGGTAATAGGTTATAGTCAGGAGCATCAGTTCAGTCTGATGCGGAAATTCGGTTTTAATGCGCTAACGCACCTACAATGGGGACTGCTTAGCGCAGGGCTGATAGCCATTCCACTGATACTGATAGGCCTACGCCTACGGAACTCAGGCAAACAACCTCAATCACCCATAATTTCGGCCTATCACCGCTATTGTCGCCGACTGTCACATGTAGGAATAGCACGGCAATCCAATGAAGGTCCTCTCGATTATGCCAAGCGTGCCTCGAAACTACGTCCTGACCTAATAGTTCCGATCACTCGCATTACCTCTCTCTACATTCAACTTAGATATGGTCCCAATCCGGATAAACATAAGCTCCAAATGATGATCCGCAATATTCGCCAATTCCATCCGGGTCGTCGTTAACAAACCATCAGTTGTGAGTATCTCAATTAATAGATTAATACCCAAGAAGGGGTGCAGAAACGCACCCCTTGTCGTGGGTTTCAGTTATTCATCCCTGCCCTGAATGACGGGGCTTTTCGCGCAGTTAGGTAAGTAAATGCGTCCCCTTTTTTAGAAAACGATTTTTAAAGCGTTGCGCGCCCATGCCTATCAAACCCAATCCCATCAAGAGATAAGTGGCCGGTTCAGGCACCGAGGTGGAAGGCAGATTCGAGGTTACTGAAGTCAGATCTACATCAACTTGGTAGTGCCAATGGTTGCCCTCATTGTCTTGAAACGAGAGTGAGTTGTCATTCGAATGAACTGGATAGGTGTGCTCAGTAGCAAACCATTGGGAAAAATCCTCGTAGGACCCTGTACTGGATCGAGGCACAGGGGGGAAGAGATAAAGATTGATCCCACCGTTGGACGCGAGCCCTCCCATATACAGATAAGAGTTCATGGGCTCTTCTTCATAGTTATTACTTGATGGATCTAGTATGTATGAGAGGTTACCTCCGAAATCTCCCGAACCTACTAATCTCGGGTCACCTTCTTCGAAGCTCATGCCTGTACCAGCCACTACCTCTGCATAATAATCAATACGAAAGTCTCTTCCGTTTTCGTCCACCTGACCTCCAGCATATTCCCTGGTGGTGCCATCAGGCCGTTCTACACGAGAAACTTGATCATCTACTAGAAAGATATAGGTCACAGGATCACTCATAGAGGCGCCGGTAATTTCACGGTATGCCTCAGCACCGCTCATTTCGCGGTCACTACCACCAGCTCGGTCTACATACATGAATCGATCGACCGTACCCTCGTAGGTATAATATAGAGGGACAGCCTGAGCGACACTTGCACCCACCAAAACCAGTAAACCCATCGACAGGTTGAAACGATTAAATTGCTTCATTGGATTACGCTCCTTGTTTATTGTTAATTATTCGCAGTTTAATTAAGCAATAGTCGTACCATTAATAAATTTTGTACTATTTCAGTATATTGTTAGCCCTAACATTTTGGCTATGTAAAAAATCTCGACATCAATCTTTGGTTCTGCACAAAGCCTCACACACGATCAGCAAAAACCACGCAGTGGTGTGTGTAGAAGAGTTGCAGATTGGCAATATGTCCAAGTCCAGTAAAGGCAATGCCGAATATTGTTAGCCCTAACATTTTAGCTATGTAAAAAGTCTCGACATCAATCTTTGGTTCTCCACAACACCTGAGCGGGGCTTGTTACCATTCATCCAGTTTGCACGAAAAACCCTGCCATTCAGGGCAAGGATGGATAGCGCGGGCACGCCAGCATCCTGTTAGGACGGTGTCTGCTCTATTTTCTTTAAAATCAGAAACCTGTTATTAGAATGGAGCGATCAACTGATCTTTTTAGGTTGAACGGCATCGACGTCGATAAGGCACGGCGCGACTTGGCGTCCGAGATCTTTCCAGACTGGGATGGTAAGCAGTAGTTTGCTGTGTCGGAGGGGCCTGGAACTTTCACATGTGAAAGTTCTAGGCAGAAAGATAAGGCAAGTTTTCTTACTTTTACACCCCAAAAGGGCAACTTGAGCGCTCTGCTTTAAGCCCTAACAGATTAAGAATATCCCCATCGTATTAGCAATATCCAAGAAGATGGGGATTTCGAATGAACAGCTCACAAAATATCAAGATTGGTTTAGACCATACCAACGCAGAGTTACGGCTCCTTACTATCCGAGAAGTAACTGACTTGCTCCAGATTTCTCATGTCACCCTCAATCGCCTTTCAAAAAAAGGCGACTTTCCTCGCCCGGTAAGAGTGTCTCGCCAAGTTCGTTACAGAGCCACAGAAGTTCGGGACTGGATACAGAAGAACCAGCATTAAAACAACAAACCCGGCACTGGGCCGGGTCTGGTAAGCGGTTGTTGAATGCTGATGAGTTGGCGCTCCGCAAAGCATTCAGCACATGGCTTGGGAAGCCAATGCGTATAAATAATGTACGCCATAAGTTAGCTATCTGCAACCTTGCTCGCTGGGAATTCCAGTTCAAGGTGACTTTCGACTTCCCGTGGCCGCTCAGAATCAAGCGAAGGGAAGGGTACATTGAAAGTAGCAGTTTCCACTGCCGATTCCGGTCGGTATTTTCAACAAGGTACGGCACTCCACCGGATTTTATCGGAAGCACCATACTTACCGCGATGCAGTGACAATAAGACGGCTGCTAGGATCAGGCCCCGCGAGTATGCCATCCGCTATCCCTATATGCAGGTCAATCGTCCAGGCATGGTTTCCTGGTTGGTCTTCGACCTCGATCACTCCAACCCGTTAATCTGGGAGGACGAAGGACTCCCCGCTCCCAATATCATCGTCAGTAACCGCAAGAATGGTCACCCGCACCTTTATTACGCCATTCCCCCTGTTTGCACAACCGAAAACGCCCGCTCCAAGCCTATCGCCTTCATGAAAGCCGTATACGAGGCTATGGCGGCCCGGTTGTGCGCTGATCCGTCCTACAGCGGTCCGGTCGCAAAAACACCGGGGCATCCGTGGTGGAATACTTGGGAGATCCACCATTCAATCTATGATCTGGGCGAACTGGCCGATTACGTTGATTTGGCTGTTAAGCCCTTGTGGAGCTCTGGCCCCAACCTTGATGCCGTGGCGCACTCACGGCATTGCCTGTTGTTCGAGGAGCTGCGTTTCTACGCTTATTCAATCGTCAACCGTGAACGTGAGCAGGGGAACTTTGGTTCCTTTAACCGGCTGTTGGAAGCCTACGCCTTTAATAAGAACAATTTCAGGCTTCGTGGCTTTGACATGAATCTAACAGCAGCACAGGTCAAAGCCACGGTCAAAAGCGTCGCCAGATGGACGTGGGACCGCTATACCGGCTCCAGTCTATGCCATCGGGGGATGATGCGACTTGATAGCTCCCTACCGCTGCGAGAACGTCAGAGATTGTCGGCCAAGCGTACTCATGAGGTTCGCCAGAAGTCCACGGAATCACGGATACGGGCTGCTTATTGCAACAGGGCTTGAAGCTTACTCAAACAGCCATAGCAAAGCTCGCCAAGCTATCCAGACAAACGGTGGCAAAGTATCGCTATATCTGCAACGAAGTCTCCGAAAGCTCAACGTATGTCATCAACTTAGATGAGGTTGTTATGGCCCCCAAAGCTGTTAAGCATGGTGTACATCAGATACCTGCCCCTCGCAGGGGCCGACAAGAATCGTCCCTCCTAGTGTGGTGCTTCATACAAATTGACGATTATAGAAGCCTGCTCAGGCCAGGAGACAAGGCGCAATGCGCAGGGAATGGTCGCCCTTTTCAAGCATTGCAACGCAGTATCCTGGCCTGAGCAGGCTTCCCTTCGGGCGAGACGCTAAGCGGTCATCCGCGTTGTTGCGCGCCTTGGAAAGGGAGAAGCCATTCCCGGC
>JARRQF010000105.1:0-15438 GCA_037382065.1 Candidatus Thiodiazotropha sp.
TTTTCTTGTCGCCTACGGGGTGGTGGAAGGGATGAACCAGTGGTTTGGAGATGCCAGTTATCTGGTTAACGCTGGTTTGCTTCTATTGCTTTACAGTCTGTTGATTCTTTGTGAAGTGCGTTGCGGGTTGCGTAATTCGAATCAAGACGCCTTCGAAAGTCTCTCCGCTAGTCAGGCATTACTCGGTGGTTTGCACTTTTTGCTGCCTATCCTGGTTCTTGTTTGGTGCCTCATGCTATTGCAGTTGTCACCCGCCACTGCCGTGTTCTATGCCATCTGCTTCATGATAGTGATTCAGTTGACACAGGATGCTTTGCGGGCGTTTTTTGCTGGTGAATCCCTAACTCATGGTTTTCGGCAAGGTTTCGCTTCATTGGTAATGGGGTTGGAAAATGGGGCGCGAAATATGATTGGCATCGGCGTGGCTACCGCGACGGCAGGGATCGTCGTCGGCACAGTTAGTCTGACTGGGATTGGACAAGTCTTGGGAGAACTGGTGGAAGTTCTTTCGCTTGGCTCGGTGTTACTGATGCTGTTATGGACCGCATTAATCTGCATGATTCTGGGAATGGGACTGCCGACAACGGCAAACTACATTGTGGTGTCAACCCTAATGGCCCCGGTGATCGTGCAGTTGTCCGCTGCGCATGGTTTGGATATCCCATTGGTTGCGGTGCACATGTTTGTTTTCTACTTTGGCATTTTGGCTGACGATACGCCTCCTGTGGGATTGGCAGCCTATGCGGCGGCTGGCATCTCTGGTGGTGATCCAATACGCACTGGATTGCGCTCGTTTTATTATGATATTCGCACAGCCATCCTGCCTTTCATGTTTATTTTCAATACACAGCTATTGATGATCGGTGTGGATGGGATTGCCGATTTTGCACTCATTTCGATCCAGGGTCTGGCTGCTATGTTGCTTTTTGTTTCAGCAACCCAGGGGTGGCTGCTGGTGCGCAATCATTGGTGGGAGAGTGGGGTACTGCTGTTAATTGTATTCTCTCTGTTTCGTCCCGACTACTGGCAGGAGCAGTTTTTTCCAAAGGATCAATGGCTGCCAGCAAAAGAAATGGTTTCTTATATGGCTACATTGGAGTCGGGTGATAAATTGCGGCTTCAGGTCGAGGTTGAAGACGCAGATGGTTCACTTCGTTTGCAAGATGTTATTCTTGAGGTTCCAAGAGATGATACTAAGCCTCCATTGGAGGCGATGGGCTTCATAACCGAAGTGGATGGGGATAGCCTGCGAGTGGTCGATGTGGGGTTTATGAGCCCGGCAGAATCAGCTGGTCTTGAAGCGGGCTTTACTCACCAAATCTGCGGTTTCTACCAGCCGCAGCAACAGCCGAACAGTCGCTGGTTTCTGCTTATTCCCCTACTATTGTTGGGTGTTATTTGGGGGGTGCAGCGGCATCGTAAAAAACGCCAGGCAAGTGAGATAATTTGATGTTGATATTGGCATATTCAACTGCGCCTTGAATCTGAACGGATATCCTGCGCATTATTGGATAATTAGTTTTTACTGAGGCCCTTAGCGGTTAACTGCGGAATTTAGGTTCATGACTTGGCAACCCTATTTTGTTTATGCGCTGATTCTCTCTGCCATCATGCTGTTTTTCAGCGGACGGGTTAGACTCGATCTCACCGCTGCATTGGTCATTCTGATGTTGGCTCTCTCTGGGGTGGTAACCCCTGCTGAAGCTGTCGCTGGTTTTGGTAATCCGCTGGTGATTATGATCGCTGGACTCTTCGTGATTGGTGAAGGATTGCATCGTACTGGAGTGGCTGCTTGGGTTGGACAGCGCATCGCCACTCTGGGACGGGGCAGTGAGTGGCGTTTGATCATGTTACTGATGCCAACAGTGGCAATACTCTCCGCTTTCATGAGCTCCACTGGGGTGGTGGCGATCTTCATTCCAGTGGTTATGAGTATGGCGCGTGAAGCTGGAGTGTCGGCCAGCCGTCTGCTATTACCCTTGGCCTTTGCCTCGCTGATTGGCGGTATGTTGACGCTGATTGGCACACCGCCCAATCTCGCAGTCAGCAGGGCGTTGGTCGATGCTGGGCGGGAGGGGTTTGGTTTTTTTGACTTTGCGCCTGTGGGTGGTGTGATTCTTATTGTCGGTGTGATCTATATGTTGACTCTGGGTCGGCGACTGCTACCGAACGTGGCGGATAAACCGTCAAACGCAACGCATCCCACTCTACACGATATGGCGAAATCCTATGGAGTTGAAGAGGGGTTGCACCGATTGCAGATTCGTCGTCCGTCACCGCTCTGTAACAAGACCACAGGTGAGATTGGATTGCGCCGCAATTATGGTATTACTGTGGTTGCGATAGAGCGTCATGGGGGGCTGCTCACCGCATTAATGCCGGTGTTAATCGAGACCCGCTTGCAAGAATTAGATGAGCTCTTCGTTGTGGCGTCACAAACTACTATCGACCGTCATTGTGCTGAATTGGGGCTGGTCGATATGGGATTTCCCTCAGGTTTGCGGCGTCGATTAGAGGGGCAATTTGGTATGGCCGAGGCACTTCTGGTTCCTGGTTCTCCGCTGGTTGGAAAGACGGTGCGTGAGGGGAATTTCCGTCAGCGTCAGGGGCTCACCGTGCTCTCTGTGCGTCGAGCCGAACGTCCTATGGCCCTCGATTTTCAACAGACCCAGTTGGAGGTCGGCGACATGCTGCTGCTGGCAGGACCCTGGGAGGCCCTAGAGAAGTACAATGCACCTCGTCGCGACATGGTGCTATTGGAGTTGCCTCAGGAGATCGCCGAGCGTACCTGGCATGGTAACCAGGCACCCTGGGCGGTGCTGATTACCTTCGGAATGCTGATTCTGATGACTTTTCAGCTTACTTCCAATCTGGTCGCTGTGATGCTGGCTGCCTTTGCTATGGTGGTAAGCCGTTGCGTTAACATGGAGGAGGCCTATCATTCGATGAATTGGCAGAGTCTTGTTTTGATCGCCGGTATGCTACCTTTGGCACGAGCATTGGAAGTGACCGGTGGCTCGGAACTCATCGTCTCCTCTCTGGCCGATATTTTTCAGGACCTGGGACCAAGAGCGATGCTGGCTGGACTCTTTCTGCTGACCTCTCTGTTCAGCCAGTTTATCTCCAACACTGCTACTACGGTATTGATCGCACCGATTGCACTCAGTCTCGCTCTCAGTATGGGATTGGCAGCAGCGCCATTTTTAATGACAGTGGCAATCGCCGCCTCCACTGCTTTTGCAACGCCAGTGGCGTCTCCGGTCAACACCCTGATTCTTGGCCCAGGCAACTATCGTTTCAGTGACTTTCTACGAGTAGGTTTGCCATTGCAGATTCTTGCCTTGATCACTACGGTGATTATGGTGCCCTTGGTGTTTCAGATCTAAAATCATTGAATTCTGCTCTAGAGCTCACTATTTTTTCTTCGCAGTGAGCGGATCTCAATGAAGATCAAGCCACCCAGAATCAGCAATTGCAAAGCCATAATGATAATCATCCACATTGGCATGCTCATACCAAGAAACTCCCATTGAATATCACCACAGAACCCGGTTGGCTGAAAGATGGCCGGTAGCCACTGATCGAGTTTGAGCCAATCGGGAAACTTGGCATTTACATCACAACTCATCGAAGGCTCAAACAGTCCGATCTGAAGACCGGAAAGCTCAAGGGCAAGGTAGAGACACCATCCGGCAGCGCCCCCCCAGCCAAGGTAGCCAATCCATCGTACGAGCATGATATGTGGTGCACTCAGGCCGATTAGTGCCGAGAGCATAATTCCTATGACGGCGGCCCGTTGGTAGACGCAGAGTACGCAGGGATCGAGTTCTAATCCATATTGGAAGTTGAGTGCTGAGCCCTCAAGAATGAGTGCGCTTGAGGCGAGCAAGAGCCAGGGTAGGCGTTGATGGGTATTGATCATATTGTTCTCAAGTCTGTTTTTGCTTATGGCATATATACTGAATGGTTTTTTTGATAGTGATAGGGGAATTTGGTTTCAGATAGGTGAGCAATTTTATAGGTTAAACCTAAAAAAATCAGTTTACGGCACTGCACTAGACTCCTTATCCAAGAAATATAGGTGTATGGTTAGGGGGGAGGATTGGCAAGTGCTTATTAACATGGAGTTAGTGTAGTAGCTTATAAAGACGAAAAAAATGACTATTTTGGAGGTTGATATGAGATTCTTCTGGGCAGTTTGGTTACTATTATTGAGTTCTGGTCAAGTTATTGCGTCCGAATCAGTGATGGATAAATCACCACCTCTTCGAGTATTTACTTCTGAGGAGAGCTTCGAAGATGTAGTGGATAATATCAAGATGGCGATTGTTAACCAGGGACTGCTGGTTAGTGGCACTTTGCATGTCAGTGATATGCTGAATCGCACAGCACCCGACCTGGGATATCCTCAGCTTTTTTCGAAGGCAGAATCGGTGGAGTTCTGTAGTGCGTTGATGTCTCACAAGATGTCACAGGCTGCGGCTGAGAATATTGCCATCTGTCCCTTTACCATTGCAATTTATGTCAAGCTGAAGGAACCAGATCAGGTCTATATTGCCTATCGTCCACCTCTCTTAATGGGAGACAGTGTGGAAGCGACTCAAGCGATCATTGATTTGTTGGAAGGCATTATTGAAGACGCCAAGTAAGATAGCCACTTTTTGGGGGGGTGCCGAAAACAATTACTGACCTGAGAAATATCTGGGGGGTTGGGTTGTAAATATTTATGGAGTCTATCCCATAAAGGTATGCTTACTATGGATAGTAAAAAGATCTAGGTATTTTTATGGAGAGTCGTTGGAATGTCAGAAGTTTATAAGGTTATCTACACCGGCAGGATGAAGTTGGATGCTGATCATCAAAAGCTGGTCGCGCTGTTCAGCAAAAAATTCAAACTAGGGGGAGATAAGGCGTATAAGCTGATCCATGGTGGTAAAGTTATTACCTTGAAAAAAAGCCTGGAGCGGGATAAGGCTCTGAAATACAAGGAGGTGCTTGAAAAACTTGGAATGATTATTGAATTGGATCCTAAGTTGGAACCAGAAGCAGCGACATTCCCCTCAGATATGGCGCTGGAAGAAATCGGCCATGACGAAGAGGACACGACGGAGGTGTTGGATCCATCCACATTTCCTGAGAAGAAGTGCCCAAAATGCGGGTCTAGTCAGATGCAGATGGGTATTTGTCAGGATTGTGGCATCGTCGCAGCAAAATATATTGCGCTCAGGGCTAACATGATGGCTGAGCAAGCCAATATTGACAAGCGTCAGGATGGGGATCCCTATGAGCCACCGGAAGCTGACTTGGTAGAAGCCGATGATGTTGAGATGGTGGGGCCTAAAGGAGTACCAGTTCGCCACGTCTTTTCATGGATTTCTGGAGGTTGGCAGCATTTTAAAGAGTCACCCTTAGCATGGGTTGGTGCTATAATCGTGTTAGCTGCAGTGGGTTTTGTGGTGAGCATGATACCGCTGCTGGAGGCTATTGCTATCAGTTTGCTTTCTCCTACTCTGGTTGCCAGTTTTATGATGGGTTGTCATGAACAGGAGGAGGGAGGCCAGTTTTCGGTAAGCCACTTGTTTGCCGGTTTCAGTCAAAATGTTGTTCAGACACTTCTGCTTGGTGTGCTCTATCTCCTTCTCTTTTTTATGGTGGTGGGGGGTATACACTATTTGATGTTCGGTTCCATTAGTGGACTGATGTCTGGAGAGGCAGCGTATCTGAATGATACATACAAGTCATTCATGAGCGTGTCAGGCATGGCGATGGCCGGTATCGGCTTTATATTTGTCGTGTCAATTATGCTATTCATGGCTAATATGTTTGCGCCAGCGTTGGTTGCCCTTGATGATCTATCTGCCTGGCAGGCGATGAAGATGAGCTTCGTTGGCTGCTTGAAAAATATCTTGCCCTTGATTGTCTACTCGATAGTTGCCGTGTTATTACTAGTACTGGGAGCTTTACCTGTTAAACTGGGACTGTTAGTTGTGTACCCAATATTGATCGGTGCGACATACTCGGCCTACCGAGACATCTTTTTCGATTGATTAGCTGGTTTTGGAGTGATGGAAAGGAGTCCTGTAGCTACGCTAGATACCCTGCAGGAGTATGAGATTCCAGAAGGTGTGGAACTGTAGTTTCATACTGTGGGTCCAGTTGTTCATGCCTGTGTCTGGTGCATCGCCTGCTTGATCTATGATATCGAGCCTACTTTGCAAGCTGCCAATTATCTTGCCGCAGCGAAAAAGGTTATTGCCGCTACAGCCTCACAAAGCGTTGCTGATCGGATGCGCTTTGATTTAACCTTCGGGTATTACGCCAGTTGGCTGATATAATCCGGCATATCTCAATAAAAACGGGCGATTCACACAATGGAATTAGAAGAGGGAAATCAGAAGAAACGCAGCAGGGGTATCTATCTGTTGCCCAATCTATTTACTACAGCGGCTCTATTTGCGGGTTTTTATGCCATTCTTGCTGCCGTCAATGGCAAATTTGAAGTGGCCGCCGTCGCGATATTCGTCGCCATGCTGCTGGATGGTCTGGATGGCAGAGTGGCCCGCATGACCAATAGTCAATCAGCCTTTGGTGCCGAGTACGATAGTCTCTCAGATATGGTCTCTTTTGGTGTGGCCCCAGCTCTAGTAGTCTACATCTGGGCCCTGAATGACTTGGGAAAGTTGGGCTGGCTGGCTGCCTTTATCTATACTGCAAGTGCTGCTTTGCGCTTGGCCAGATTCAATACGCAACTTGGTATCACGGATAAAAAGTATTTTCAAGGACTGCCTAGTCCCTCCGCTGCTGCCATTATGGCTGGCGGGGTATGGTTGGGGGTTGATTCTGGGGTGCCTGGTGAGACGCTGAGTTGGATAGCCTCCATACTGACAACCCTATCAGGACTACTCATGGTCAGTAACTTCCGCTACCACAGTTTTAAGGAGATCGACTTTCACGGTAAGGTTCCCTTCATGGTGTTGGTGGTTGTCATGGTTGTGCTGGCCATTGTTCAAACCCACCCGCCAACTGTGTTTTTTGTCCTGTTTCTCTCATATGCTATATCTGGGCCTGTTCTGACCCTGCTACAGTTACGTAAGCATCGGGAGGAGAGAAGCGGGTCTGAACAAAGCGACAAGGATAACGACCAATCAGTTTAATTGGCATTCCAATAGGGCTGCGTTATATTCGCCTGCTATCTGATGAGAATCTCCCAGCATGGGACGCTCTCATATCTTGCCGGAGAGAAGCATGAGTCAAGCTGATCAATTGATCATATTCGATACCACTTTGCGTGACGGAGAACAGAGTCCGGGCGCTTCCATGACAAAAGATGAGAAGGTGCGTATTGGTAAAGCACTGGAAAAACTTCAGGTGGACGTTATTGAGGCAGGTTTTCCTATCGCCAGTCAGGGTGATTTTGAAGCCGTCTCAGCAGTCGCTGCTGTGGTCCAGAATTCGACAGTCTGTGGCCTTGCACGAGCCTTGGATAAGGATATTGATCAGGCAGGGGAGGCGCTTAAAGAAGCCAACTCGTCACGCATACATACCTTTATCGCTACCTCACCCATTCACATGCAGCAGAAGCTGCGGATGAGCCCTGACCAGGTGGTCGAGCAGGCGGTACATGCGGTAAAGCGTGCTCGGCGTTATACCGATAATGTGGAGTTTTCTGCTGAAGATGCTGGGCGTTCCGAGATTGACTTTCTCTGTCGTATCTTTGACGCTGTGATTCAGGCAGGGGCTACTACACTCAATGTGCCCGATACAGTCGGATATGCCATGCCTCATCAATTTGGCGACTTGATTAGTAAACTGCGTGAGCGTATCCCCAACTCAGATAAGGCTATCTTCTCTGTGCACTGCCATAACGACCTCGGTTTGGCGGTAGCTAACTCCTTGTCGGCAGTGAGTAATGGAGCACGGCAGGTAGAGTGCACCATTAATGGCCTTGGCGAACGAGCTGGAAATGCCTCGTTGGAAGAGATTGTCATGGCGGTGAAAACTCGGCCGGATGTCTTCTCCTGTCAAACCACGCTGGATACCACGCAAATCCTTGCTTGTTCCAAACTGGTATCCAATATCACCGGATTTCCGGTACAACCGAATAAGGCCATTGTCGGTGCCAATGCTTTTGCGCATGAATCGGGGATTCACCAAGACGGTGTTTTGAAATCCCGTGAAACCTACGAAATCATGCGTGCTGAGGATGTTGGCTGGAGTCAAAACCGCATGGTCTTAGGGAAGCACTCTGGTCGCAATGCCTTCCGTACTCGTTTGGAGAGTCTGGGTATCAGCTTCGAATCGGAAGAGGAGGTAAATGCAGCCTTCTCACGCTTCAAGGATCTCGCCGATAAAAAACATGAGATATTTGACGAAGATCTGCAGGCTCTGGCGACCGATACCAAAACAGAATCGATTAACGAACGAATCAAATTGATCTCTCTCAAAGTCTGTTCCGAGACAGGAGAGACCCCCCATGCCGAATTAGTCCTGGGTGTTGACGGAGAGGAGAAGCAATGTGCGTCGAGTGGAGGAGGGCCGGTGGATGCAACCTTTAAGGCGATCGAATGCATTGTCAATAGTGGCACAGAGCTGCAACTCTACTCAGTGAATAACATCACCAGCGGCACGGATGCTCAAGGTGAGGTGACTGTTAGACTGGAGATGGATGGACGAATCGCCAATGGCCAGGGAGCCGATACCGACATTGTGATTGCCTCCGCCAAAGCCTATATCAATGCAGTTAATAAGATCCTCATGTCAACCACAAAGGCTCATCCCCAAACCGCTGATGTGTAGGGGCGTGGGAAAAGTTTATCTGGTGAGCTATGGATGACCTAAGGCGCCACCACTATCTGAGCATGCTGGGAGTGACCCAATGGCAACTTCGCCTTTCAGCAGACTCTTCCGTTGCTGGGCAATCTATTGAGTCACCAGGCGATCTAGAAGAGGCAGTGATTGAGCTGCCACCTGCTGTACCAGATAAGACGGGAGAAATATCCTCCCCAGTTGTAACTGAAATAGCCCCTGATTGGCAGATGTTACGTGACCAGGTCAAACAGTGTCGCAAGTGCGAATTGCGTGGCGGGTGCACTCAGACGGTATTTGGTGTCGGCGATCAACAGGCTGACCTGCTAGTTATCGGTGAAGCACCTGGTGCTGATGAGGATCGGCAGGGTGAACCCTTCGTTGGTCGGGCCGGGAAATTGTTGGATGCGATGTTACTGGCCATGGGGTTTAAACGAGAAGCGATCTTCATCGCAAACATTGTTAAATGCCGACCACCCAATAATCGGGACCCAAAATCTCAAGAGGCTCAGAGCTGCGAACCCTACCTGCTGCGTCAGATTGAATTGATTCGACCAAAGCTGATCCTCTCGGTAGGACGTATTTCAGCACAAAACCTTCTCAAAACTGAGATTGCAGTGGGAAAATTACGAGGGCGTGTCCACGCTTTCGGAGAGCGGAAGATTCCACTGGTTGTCACTTATCATCCTGCTTACCTACTTCGCTCTCCAGAGCAGAAAGGAAAAGCCTGGCAGGATCTTCAGTTAGCACTTTCCGTTCTCAGAGGGGAATAACTTGAGTACTCAGTTGCTTAATCCCCAGCTAGAGATACGGCCTATGCTTGAACAAGACCTGCATCAAGTGACAGCACTTGAGTATTTGGTCTACCCTTTTCCATGGACACGAAGAATCATTCAGGACTGCTTACAGATGGGTTACTGGTGCAGGGTGTTAACCCTGGAAGAACGACTGATTGGCTATGGGGTGATGTCTGTGGTCATCGACGAGTCACACATACTAAATATCTGCATTCATCCTAAATGGCAAAGGCATGGACTAGGGACAAAGCTCCTTAAGCATCTGTTAGAGCTGGCACACCAGCAGGGTGCTGAAACGCTATTTCTAGAGGTCAGGGCGGGTAATCAGGCGGCGATCACGCTTTATCAGAAGACAGGGTTTGAGGAGATTGGCCGGCGTCGTGACTACTATCCCGCTAAAAATAATAGTCGGGAGGATGCCTTGGTGCTCTCTTTGAACCTAAAAAAATCAGTTGACCGCTCCATTCTATTAGCAGATACCTGATATTGGCTGAATCACGCTAGATTATCTCGTCAATAGGAGCAGCATCGCTGCTTTGTAGGTTGCGGATGCCTTCCACACTGCCAAATGAGGCGATGGCACGTTGGGCATAGGGTGAGATATTGCCTTGCTGGTTATCATCCGAATCCTTTGCCGATTCTCTCTCTTCTGATTGTTCGGCTACTTCCCTGCGTTGTTCTGCATTGATTTCACGGCGTGCCTGAGAGGCCATGGCAGCTGCTTGGGAAGCTACTCGTCGATCCTGAGGTGAAGGATCGGCTGGGGCGAGAGCGGCCTGGCGAATGGTTTCCGCCTGACGGAGCATCTCTTCAGGAGTACCTGACGATGATCCACGAATGGAAACCTCGCCACCTACCGCATAGCTTCGCCCATCTGGACCTGTCTGATAGGTATAATTCCCTCCGCTGGCCATCCCCCCTGCTGCCGCACGATGGGCTGCCTCATGGGCTCTTACTGCTCTGTCTCTCTGCTGTAACTCGCGAACCTGAGACTGCTCTTCAGGAGTCAATTTGCTGATTTGTCCGGTTTCAGGTGTAGGTCGTTGCGTAGCACTCTTTTCGGTAGCAACTGAAGTGGTGGTCCCTGATCCTGCCGAGGACTCGGCATTCAAACCATGCGTAGCTCTACCCAATACAGAAGCGCTATTATTATAGGCCGACAATGAACCTAAGGTCAGATCCATAACCCTAGAAGATGAAATAGGTTAAATAGCCAAACATATCACTGCCTTATGCCAGATATTAGCGGTTAACTAATATTATCTGATTTGATTCTCTATTTTCATTATATGAAAAACAGTGGCAAATAAAAGTGAATAGGGAATTAGACGGTAAATATGCAGAACGAATTTCACCTTGGTTACAATTCGTTAAAACTTAATCCATATTTACCCAGCAACTGCTTAACCCGATGCGAGTCATTATGAGACCTTTTAGTCGTTCGGCTGACGTTAAATAGCCTTCTTCCTGCCTCCGCCATTGAGTTGGATTGTTGGCATATCTTAATCAATCCAGCGAGTTTGAGTTGATCGTAATAGTCGATCTCTCGCATGGCTTCGGAGCCGAGTAACGGCCCGATAATCTCGCTTGGTTCTCTGCCTGAAGTTGGAGCTGTAGCCCATTTTAATCTCAGCCTTTGGATCTCCTCGTCAACCATTTTGACAGTAATGCGACCACCATCAGAGAGCGTGCCCATACGAGTGATACTGGCATTAAGATCACGGAAGTTTGCAGACCAGAGGGCTTCTGATGATTGGCCAAAGGCCAGATATCTCTCTCGGGCGCTTTTATTGAAACTGATCAAGTGCCCAGACTTACTGGAGAAGCTCTCAAGTTCATAATCGATATTGGGTTCGAGGTCCTCTATTCGCTCTTTAAGCGAGGGTAGTCGATAGGTCCAGAGGTCGATTCTGGCCAGGAGATCTTCACGGAAATGGCCTTCGCGAGAGAGTAGGGAGAGATCCTTATTGGTACCAGCGATGAGCTGAAAGTCACTGCTTGCTTCTCTATCTGAGCCCAATGGCATAAAGCATTTGTCTTCAATAGCCCTTAGCATCATGGCTTGCTCATCAAGTCCTAATTCACCGATTTCATCAAGGAATAGCAGGCCTTGGTGTGCCTCTTTCAATAATCCAGGGCGCTCACTCGCAGCCCCTGTAAAAGCCCCCTTTTTGTGCCCAAAAAGAGCCGACATGGCATTGTCGCCTTTTAATGTTGCACAGTTCACAGTGACAAGCCCTCCTACCAGCTTGCCACGCTGTTTTCTGAGTTCGTAGATACGAAGGGCCAGTTGAGACTTTCCCGACCCTGTGGGTCCGGTAATCAAAATCGGCTCATCAGATCGAATTGAGACCTGCTCCAGTTGCTCAATCATTTGGTTAAAGGCCGTGTTATTCGTTTCAATGCCGCTTTTTAGATAAGTGGTGCCATCTTGATGCTCTTTTTTAAAGCGCGAAGCGATCTGGTCATATTTTGAAAGATCAAGATCAATGATCTGATACTGACCAGGTAGATTACTTCCTCGTTCAGCAGGGGAGGTCTGCAAAAGTTGTCCAGGCAGATAGCCCGCCTCTGTGAGCAGGTAGAGGCAGATTTGAGCGACATGGGTGCCAGTAGTGATGTGAATAAGATAGCGCTCTTTATTCGGCTTGAACGGATAGCTTCGTGCAAAGTCCAGCAGTCCGCTATAGACCGATTCAAAATCCCAAGGGTCGTGGAAATTCACCCGATGGTGTATGACCTGCGTTTCAGGCGAGACGTGGGCAATATCTTCTGTGACCTGCTCAGCAAGCTTGTCAGAGTGATTATCAAATAGCAGCTCCAAACGATCGACTAATAGATCATCATGCTGAAAGATAGAGATGGTAGGGCGCCACTTATTCCAGCGCTTTTGTCCCTTACCTCGCCGGTCCATGGTGGTGCCGAGGATACTGATAACTATGGTTTTCATGCTATCGAATATAATAGAAATAAACTGAAATGGATAGAATATGATTCAAGCTGGGCAGCGTGAAGGGTGCGTTTGTGGTGGTACAGGGCAAGGATCGCTCCTGCATAAGTTTTGATAACGCACTCCATGAGCCAACGTACCACGTAATTACGTCTGAGGTTCAGCTTTGGATAAACGGGGAATGAAGGTCGGTAATTCGATTACTCTAAGGAGTTCTCTTCCAGTAATGGCAGCTTGACGGTGAATGTAGTTCCGACCCCCATCTCAGTTTCAAAACTCAGCTCTCCATTATGCTGCTCGACGATAATCTGGTGACTCAGTGAGAGTCCCTGGCCAGTACCTTGACCAACATCCTTGGTGGTAAAGAAAGGGTCAAATACATGATCTCGTGCATTTTCAGGGATACCAGTGCCAGTGTCACTGATATGAATTTCAACATAGTTTCCTTCACATCTTGTAGTGATGTGGATAAGGCCTTTCTCACCGCTAGAGTCCACCTTCTCAGCGACGGCATGCGCAGCATTGGCCATGATGTTCAAGATAACCTCATTGATAGATCCCGTTATACAGTGAACTTGAGGTAGTGAAGGGTCGAGATTCAGTTGTATGTCCGCATGATATTTCCAGATATTTCTGGTCATCGCCACAGTGCTATTTACTGATTTATTGATATCGGTTGGTGCCTTTTCCTTTAAACCAGGATGAGAGAACTGTTTCATTGCCCGTACGATAGTGGCAACATGGTCTACCCCATCGAGAGTCTGCTTAATCGTTTTTGGCACCTCCTCTTGCAAATACTTAAGGTCCAGCTCTTCAATCTTATTATCTAGTTGCACTATGTGTTCTGCTGATACACTGCCATAGCGTGCCGCCTCGACTATTTCATGTTCAACCTGGATGATCTCATGAATATCATCAAACGCATCACGAAGAAAGAGCATATTATCACCAATATATTGGATCGGTGTGTTTATCTCGTGAGCGATGCCTGCAGCCAACTGGCCAATCGACTGTAGCTTCTGCAGACGAAGCATCTCTGATTCGAGCTGTTTCTGCTCGGTGACATCATCGGCGATCAATAGATAGCCAACATTGCTGTCTTTTTCGCTTCTGAATGGCGTGACACCGACTGAAAGCAGACGATTGGGACCACTCTCAGGCTGAAAACGCACCTCAAAACGGTTGGTCTGCTTCTGTTCATCCTCTTTCTTTTGAAAATGACTTGTCACCTGCGTCCAGTCCCAACCAATGATACTAGAGGCAATCGGTTTACCTAGCACCTCTTCTGCAGCAATACCAAAAAGCTGTTCTGCCTCTTCATTCCAGTGAGAAATGCAATCTTGCTTATCAACGCCGATAAGGATGGAAGTCAATGAGGAGAGTAGACGATTGTTCTGCTCATTCGCTATTATCAACTGCTCACTGGTTCGTGCTCGTTCGACAATGCCTGCGAGGGTGTCTGACACACCACGCAGAAACGTCTCATCCTCCATTTTTCGAATATGACCATATTTGAAATAGAGCAGCAGTACACCTAGCACTTTGCCTTTAGAATTGATAGGTAAAATGTAATGGCTGTGGGGTTGTATACCCGTTGTCTTGTTTTGATGCTCGTACTTGACACAGTTTGCGAAGTGCATTTCGCCACTCTGTGCGACTCTGCCACAGAGGCAGTGTCCAAAGGCAACTTCGTTACAAAGCGCAATAACTTCTTTATCGAGATTAGCATGGGCCAACATCCTAAGACTTTGATTACTTTCTTTTGTTACAAAGATTCCGCCTTTGTGAAGCATCTCAGCCATCGGAGCTGAGAGGATAATCTCTAGGCACTCCTGCAACAGTTGCTCAAAAGGCATCTCCTGCATTGATAGGCTTAGCAGGGTATTGAGGATATGGTGAGTACGGCTGCGCTGATGTAATTCACGGTAAGTTTGGAAACGCTTAAGCGTGTGCTTGATAATGCGGCTAAGTATCCTTTCATTTACCACCCCCATGTAAATACAGTCATCTGCCCCTTCATCGACCCAAGTGGCAGCTAATTCTGGATCGTCTATTTTAGAGGTGGCAATGATCGGAGCATAGGCGAAGGCATCACGCAGAGAGTGGATTGCTCGCGGTGATGATATATCCGCCAAACCGATATCTAATAGTATTATGTCATAGTGGGCTTGGCTGACCTCGGTGATAGCATCAGACATCAGTCTGACATTATGGCATTCAACATTTTGTTGAATATCCAGGTGTTGTAGTAGCTGTGCCGTCTTATTTGCAATGTCGGGGTTATCGTCCACCAATAGCACCTGAATGCTACTCCTTTGTTGATGATTAATAACGTCATGCAGCATAGTAATTGATTCCCCTTAATAGATACTGTCCTTTTTTTAGGAACAGTAGTCAGCGTGGTTAGAATACGACTTTTGTACCGATAACTGCACACTGTTTAAAAAGGTAATTCAGATAGTAAAAATTCATACTCCTTGTGACAGTTACAACTGTAGCAGAAGAGTGGAGAGGCGCCTCTTTTCGGATAGTTCGGGTGATTCGTTTTATTGCGGTAAGGAGTAGCACTCAGGATCGAAAAGTAGGTTGCTACCTGCGCCACTGCTAGTTAATTGCATGGATTCGCAGAGTCGGTGGTTAACTGATTTGATTTAGCACTAGGTGGTAACGAAGGAGTATCGTCCATCTTTATTGGTAAGGCGTGAAAATGAGTCACTGGACTCTCTTCTCATGGCGAAGCTCGGAATAACATTATTTGAGCGATTTTTTTAAAAACTGTCGGAATTTTTTACACCTTGCCCTATATTTTGCTTTAATAAATTAAGATAAGGCGTTTAATTCATTAAATAAACAATATTACGGTATGATTATTGCTATAAACAGGGT
>JARRQF010000106.1:0-10791 GCA_037382065.1 Candidatus Thiodiazotropha sp.
ATACCAGCAAAGGCCTGATTCACTGGTTCAACACTGAAAAATCCGACAATCAGATAGGGATCAATAATTAAAATCACTCCCCACACGCTCAACATAACGATCGCAAGAACCAGCGCCAGACGCTGCAAGACCCGGTTAGGCATACTCTTCCCCGAATTATCTTTTAATATCATATAAATATAGAGAAGTTCTTGACCAAATAACAGACAAAGAGCCGATAATCATAGATTAATATGTGCGCTACTCAGCAACCCAGATTAAAAATCGCATGAATAAACTAGATACAGAATTCATAATATAGCACCGCATCCTATTTACAGTTCTCCAAATGTTCTGTACCCTGCGCAAGGAGTCAGAATATTTAGAGAACAAGACATGTTAACCATCGCACAACGTAAAACTCTGGCATTTATCCGCCGCTACATGAAGAGGCGGGGATACGCTCCATCATTGACCGAAATCGCCGAGGGAATTGGAATCTCCTCCAAAGGCACATCTCACCGCTATGTACAGGCTCTGGCTAAAGCAGGAGAAATACGCCTGTTAGAGGGGCGTAAACGTGGCATCGAATTAGTAGATAAAAAGGAGTTATCGAAATTCACTCTTCCGCTACTGGGTACCATTGCAGCTGGCCAGCCAATCAAAGCCATTGCCAACCAGGAGCGTCTCGATCTGAACGATTATCTCATCGGTCCCAATCGCTACGCACTCCAGGTTAAAGGAGACGCTATGATCGGCATAGGCATCCTTGACGGTGATCTGGTGATCATTGAGCACTCTAACACTGCCGACAACAATGCCATCGTTGTGGCCTTAATCGATGACCAGGAAGCGACTCTCAAACGACTCAGACACCTAAAAAGCGGCCGTATCAAGTTAATTGCTGAGAATCCTGATATCCCCCCTATGATCTATGCCGCAGCACGGGTGAAAATTCAGGGAGTATTGGTATGTCAGCTGAGGCGATACTGCTAATGTATAGGGATTTCTGAGACGCCCTTAAAGCTGAAATCAAGGTGCCTTATCCCGCCCCATGTTAGATGCAGGCATTACCGCGCAGAATATGGGAACGAGGTAACTCAAGGTTGATGGGTTTGGGGGTAATCAACATCTCTATTGCCTATATTTTTTCCAGGCCAGTAGGCCAATAGTCGTTACGCCAAGTGCAATCCCGGTTGACAATACCATACGTGCCAACCACTCCGGCCAGGCTGGCTGCGGCACAATCAATGCCATACCACCAACAATAACCAACCAAAACGCCAGTTTCCCAAGTAGTGCGGATTTCAGCAAACCTTAAGCTCCTATGAAGACTCCTCATCAATCAACGTCAAAACAATACTGAGTTGATCATTATAGTACTTTACCAAAAGTTCAAGATTATCGCTTAGCTCTGTTCTGACATACCACAACTTACGTTGCCTAGCGAGATAAAATACCTGATAGTAGACCAGTGAACGGGAACCAAACTCATCTTGGCAGCGCCGCATTGTAGAAATAACAGAGAAACCCGGAATTTCGGTCACCTCAGTCTGATATTGGTTTATTACCTCACCGATTCTGGGTAGATCGCTATTAACCGCCTCATCAAACCAATCTAGCGTTTTCTCGGCTCCAATTTCTACCACAGGAAAGAGGCTCACTGTCAGGCGCTGACTATTAGGCAAACCATATAACTTGAAGATTTTCACCCCCCCACTTTCTAAAGAAAGCCAACTCTCCATATCAGAATAGGCTACTCTCAGCCCAGTCAGCAGAACCAAGAAGACAATAAGACTGACACGCTGTTTTGATAAAGAAGTGATTCTTTGGCAAAGAGAAGAAATCATCTGAAATGGAGGGGATTTCAACATACTTCCTTAGCACCGACAGTTCACAAGCAGAGTTGCCCTTTCCTTGGACTATCTGGCTAATATACTATTTGTTTGTTTTTTGGACAACCACCACTGCAAACCGTCAATTGATAGGAGGCTGCTAATGCAACACTCAGTTTGACATAGACTCAACGCCGGGTAACACTCCCTATCTATGCAGAACAATAACACACTCGACAAGCTCAGACAGGATATCGTTTTTACTGCCGACCTGGCAGGTGAACAGTTATTATTTCACTCTACCTGGGGAATCTTCTCGCCAAAAGGGATTGACGATGGCACCCAATTGCTGGTGAATCATCTTCAAATAGAGCCAACTGATCATTGCCTTGACCTGGGATGCGGGTACGGCCCTATTGGTCTTTTTATGGCGCGCAAGGCTCCTCAGGGTAAGACCTTAATGGTCGATAAGGACTTTATGGCTGTTCAATACAGCAACATTAACGGGGCTCAGAATGGCATTCACAACGCGAAAGCGATACTCAGTAATGCCTTTGATCACATAGAATCCACGCTTCGTTTTGATGTTATTGCATCCAATATTCCAGCAAAAGTAGGGAAAGAGATGCTAAGCCTGATACTCCACGACGCCAAGCAGCGACTCAATATAGGTGGCAGGCTCTATGTCGTGACGATTAATGGTCTTAGGCAATATATGAAACGAAATCTCAATGATGTTTTCGGCAATTATAAAAAACTCAAGCAGGGAAAGGCTTATACTGTCGCACTGGCTATCAAGAAGTAATTCATTCTTCGTAGTAAAGCTAACCTTTTCAGCTGACACTTGGCTGTTCCATAAACCTAAAAAATCAGTTGACCGCTCCATTCTAATAATAGGCATCTGATTTTGAAGAAAATAGCTTCGATGGTGATGGGGTAGTAGACTCAGATTTGAATGTAACAGCAAGCTGTTTAAGTACATGAGATACCGCAATCAAACCAAAACTGGCTGTCACCGTCATAGCTGAGCCAAAACCAGCGCAATTAAGGGACCCTTCGGTATCATGAGTTCGCTCCAGACAGATCTCACCCTGCTTATCAGGATAGCGCTGCTGCTCCAAAGAATAGACGCAAGGCAGATCAAATCGTCGTTTTAGATTGGTGGGAAATCCATATTCTCGACGCAATAATTTGCGCGTCTTTGAAAGCAAGGGGTCTTGCTCACTTCGACTCAGATCTGCCAGCCGGATCTTCGTCGGATCTGTCTGCCCTCCCGCACCGCCTACTGTTATCAATGGGATTTTATTTCGCTTACAGCAAGCAATCAAAGCCGCTTTAATACGAAAATTATCGATACAGTCGAGGACATAATTGAATCCACCCTGAGTAATCGACGTCAAGGAGTCAGGCTGAATAAAGGCTTCCACCGGGTTGACTCGGCAATCAGGATTAATCGCCAACACTCGCTGTGCCATCACAGCAACCTTCAGCTTGCCGAATTCACCGTCAAGAGCTGGGAGCTGTCGGTTTACATTCGACTCAGCGACATGGTCGAGGTCAATCAGAGTCAACTGACCAATGCCACTACGAGCCAACGCCTCAACAGCCCAGGACCCGACTCCTCCCACACCAATAACGGCGACATGAGATTGAGCGAATCGCTTTAGACTGCCTTGGCCATAGAGACGCGCAACCCCACCAAACCGCCTTTGATAATCCAAACTAAAATCCTTCAAAATAGATGACTTGGACAAACTTTACCTATAGATGAGAGCAAGTCAATTATTTAACTTAGAATCTAGGTTTAACTGTATCAAATCTTCAAGGCTTTCAATAAACTGCTTATGTATATCATGCAGCTCATCCAAACGTGACAAAACATTTTCACGATGCCCAACGCTTAACTGGTTATACAATTCCTGGCTTAAAAGATGTATTCTTTCATGGCATTCCCGAATGGTGGCATACCCCTTTAAATGGCCATATTGAAAATACCCCGCAACTTGAAACCAACGGCCAAATGAACAGTTATGACTATCCAGTAGAAATAACTGGGATGATGCGACAGGCTCAGATAAGATTGCGACAGTCCGCTTCAACCATTGATGATGACTCGCTATTGCCGCTTTTACATCGGAATAATTAGCCTGTTCAAGCCTTAATTTGAGATTGTGCCAACTGGAATCTAGCTGCCATGCTTCCAACCATGCCGGCAAATTCTCTGCTGGCATAGGGTGGGCTATCCCATAACCTTGACCAAGTTGACAACCTAACCGCAACAGTGCCGAGCCATGCTCCAAACTCTCAACACCTTTGGCAATCACAGGATGATGGTATGCCTGAGACATTTTGACAACGCTATCAACAATGGCCAGATCTTGAGGATTTTCCAACATATCGCTGACAAAACCTTGATCGATCTTTAAAATATCTACAGGCAAACGATGCAAATAGGTTAGTGAAGCATAACTGGTACTTAAGTTATCCAAAGCAATCTGTATACCAAATTCCTGACAGCTCACTAGTGTTTTTATAACATAACTCAAATCCTCAATGGAGGCCGTCTCTAAGATTTCCAATTCAAGATTGCTAGGATTAAGATCTGGGTATTTTGAGATCGCACCACAAATATGCTCAAAGAAATCATGATATTGCAAATAATAGGGACTGACATTGACACTAACGGATAGATTAAGTCCTTGCTGTTGCCAGTCATTCAATTGCCTAAGCGCCTGATCGATCACCCAGTTACCTAGTAAAATTTCCAGTTCACTATCGATTACATTGTGTAGAAAAGCACCCGGTGGCAACAGACCTTCATCAGGATGTTGCCAGCGTATTAGTGCTTCAGCGCCAATCATCTGACAGGTATACATATTTACCTTAGGTTGATAATAGAGAACAAACTCATCATCCAATAACGCTTGCTGCAAACGTTGATAGCCCTCACGATGGCTCTTAGCCTCCCTATCCTGCTCTGAATCAAATAGGTGAAAACAGTTTTTACCCTTTGCCTTAGCTACATACATCGCCTGATCGGCATGGCGTAACAAGATATCTGCTTCCACGTTATCTTCTGGGTAGAGTGTAAAACCAATACTGGCCGACACCTTAATAACCTTACCTTGAATAGAAAATGGCATGTTGATGGCATCCATCACCCGCTTCAAGATAAATTCGCATGCAACCAGGCTGAATAACTCAGGGAGTATTAAAACGAATTCATCCCCACCAATACGCGATACGGTATCACCTTCACGTACCGTCTTCTGCAGCCGATGCCCTGTTTCGATTAGCACCAGATCACCTATATCATGACCATATTTATCGTTAACCGGTTTAAATCCATCAAGATCCAAATAACAGATAGCAACGCGTGTCTTATTTCGTTTTGCTCGAGAAATAGCTTGATGCAAACGATCAGACTTGAGTAATCGATTGGGTAGACCTGTCAGTGAATCAAAATGGGCAATACGCTCAAGCTCAGCTTCAGCCTTTTTTCGATCAGTGATATCGTGAATGATCGAGTAGAGCACACGTTGACCACTCCAATCGATCGGCCCTGAATGAACCTCAACATCCCGTACTTCCCCATTAGCAAGAGTATGCCGAAAGTAGAAATGGCCCCGCTTTTGATGATTAGCCAGCTCCATTTCCAGGGCAATCTCATGCTCACTCAGGGTATTAATATCATTGATATTCATCGTCATTAGTACATCATGTGAATAACCGTAGAAATTCACTGCCGCATCATTGGCAGCAAGAATCTGGCCATTCTTTGGATCAACTGCCAACATCACCGCTTTATTCTTTTCAAACTGTATTCTGAATTTTTCCTCACTCACCCGAAGCACATCGGTTAACTCTTTTTCGCGGACAAGAGCTTCTTTCAAATCGCGGTTATTCGCCAATAAGTTGCGGTTAGTTCTGGCCAATTCATAAGTACGGACATTAATATGCTCCTCCAACTCCTGTCTAGCATGTTTGAGAGCCTTGATCTGCACCTTCAACGTCTTTCCCATCTCTTGCAGGGATCTTGCAAGCCCTCCAATTTCATCCCTGTTTTTAATCGAAGCAATTTGATCGAATCGTCCGTTGTTTATTGCTCCCGCATAGTCAGATAACTTCTCTATCGGTTCAATAATGGATCGACGCAAAAAAAGATTTAGGAGAAAAACCACCACCAGAAAAGTAATTGCGAAATTGACAAGAATTTGTATCGCAGCTTTTTTAACTTCGTCATCCACGACCGAGGAACGAAATCCTAAGCGAATAGCTCCAATAAAGTGAGCATTGGAATCAAAAAGTGGAACAGCCACATCGTAGTAAAGCTTTCCATCAAAACGATGGAATAACTGCCAGATTGGCTTTCGTACAGATAGAACTTTTATGGTTACAGGGTCGGTTAATTGACTACCGCGTAACACAGAGTCGCTATGAAACAGCATGGTAGCTTGAGCATCTGCCACACCGGCATAGGCAATATAACTATTCTTTGCCACCACTGCCGCTAATTTTCCATCCAGATTTGAAAGAGAATGCAATGACAGGCCAAGCGAAAGTGACTCTGTTATGACACTTTCTATACTATGCGCGACGCCAAAACTTCCCGTCAGTAGTGCATGGGCATATCTGCTTTTAAACCCCAATATATTGACCAGAGAACTGATCAGTAATGAAACAGCCAATAAACCAATAGTTATGAATAAGATTTTACGATTCAATCTCATCTAATAACAATCCTTAGGCTCAGATTTTTGAATGGATCATTTGATGACATCCCTTTCTATATCGGCTATAGATATCAAAACCTAACTATTTGCCTAAGGTGAAAAGCCTAGGAAAAAATTAATCATCCAATAATGCACAGGATATCAACTCAGATTTAAAGTAAAGATAATGATCTATATCATTGATTACAAAACTAAATCAGCAACGCATAAGCGGGCCTAAGAGAGAGCAATTGCACGACAAAGAACCCATTTTCGTGCATAAGGGTTAAATCATTTTTTTCGAATCCCTAACCACCTGGCAGGGAAATACCTGTCACTTTTTTATACAGTGATACCGCATATGAGTCAGTCATACCTGAAACGAAATCAGTCAGTCGTAACAGGCGGGTATAGTTATCCGCTGCCGGCTTACCTCGCAGGCCAATAAACTGTTCAGGTATCAAACGAATCATCATCTGACTGCGGGGACTCGCGGCACTGCCATGTTCTGCCACATCGTCGATAATCGGAATAAATCGGTCAAGCAGCTCACTGATCACCTGAAAACCAGCCGTCTCTATCTCGATGACCTCAGGAGCGATATAGATTTTCTCCTTTGCTACCTTGATTAGCTGGTCCATTTCTGCTCGGTGTGGTATTTGACTCATCAGAGGTTCATCGAAATCTCCCTTGAGTATTGCCTGCTCCTGATCAAGAAAGCAGTTCAAAATCTCACTAATCGCTTGACTGATTACCTTGGCACGCAAAAACTCGATTTTCTCCTTATCACCCCCAATCTGATTAAGACGGGTTGTCTGTACCGAAGAGCCTGTCAGCACGTCACTGAACAGCTCCAGAGCTTCCTGAAAACTAAGATGCCCCAGACGGTATCCATCTTCAACATCAATAACCCGGTAACAGATATCATCTGCTGCCTCCACCAAAAAGGCGAGTGGATGGCGAAACCAGATAGCCAATACAGGATCGCGGCGAATCAGACCGACGGTTTCAGCTACCCGGGTAAAGTTTCCCTGATCCTCTGAGGTAAAACCCGGCTTTTTTGCGCTAACTCCATTAAAACGCCCCTTTCCGATACACGACTCTCGAGGATACTTAGTAAATGCCGCCAGGGTAGCACAGGTAAGCTGAAGGCCGCCGGGATTATCACGGTTCTGCAGACGCGTAATTACTCTAAATCCTTGGGAATTACCTTCAAAATTAAGAAAATCTTCCTGTTGACTACCATTTAACACGGTAACGCGTTGCCTGCCATAGTCAGCCGTTTCAGCCCAGTGCCGGATAGCATCTTCACCAGAATGACCAAATGGCGGGTTGCCAATGTCATGGGCCAGACAGGCTGCCGCACAGATATCACCAAAGTCTGAGGCCTCATTTTCCCGCAGCTGATGACGGGCAATAATCTGCTCGCCAACCAAGGTTCCCAACGAGCGGCCAACACTGGAGGATTCGAGGCTGTGGGTAAGCCGGGTTCGAACATAGTCGACTTTCGAGAGGGGAAATATCTGGGTCTTATCCTGCATACGCCGAAACGCCGAGGAAAATACAATGCGGTCAAAATCCCGCTGAAAATCGGTACGGGTGACGCTACTTGACGGCTGATCATCTGCCCCCAGGCGTTTACGCGACAGCAGTTGAGACCAATTCATTGACATGGATCGCTCCAATCCTTCTCTCAAGTGTAGTGTTTCATATTGTATCAAGATCTGGTGGAATCGCTGACCAATCTCTCATCCACCTCGCCCACGAACCGCCAGAATAGCCGCCAAACTGATTAATAGTGCATCGAAGATAAATTGTAGACTAATGGCCTCACCCCATCAGAATCGCCTTACTGGGTCACTTTATGGCAAAATTGCTCAATCTCTCGTATTCCTACAGGATTGACTCATATGCCTATCTTTAGCCGCTACCCATTGATCATATTCATGTTACTGTTCATCGGTTGCTCCAGCATCTACTATGACACGATGGAGAAGGCTGGCTACCATAAACGGGATATTCTGGTCGACCGAGTAGAGACAGCTCGAGATGCTCAAAATGATGCTCAAGAGCAATTTCAATCTGCACTGGACCAATTTACTTCGGTTATTAATCTTGAAGAGAGTGACCTGAAAGAGGCTTATGAGAGCCTGAATCACGAGTACGAATCGAGCGAAAGTGCCGCAGAAGAGGTCTCTGACCGTATCGGCAAGGTGGAATCGGTCGCCGAAGCCCTTTTTGAAGAGTGGCAGGAAGAACTCGAACTCTACGAAAACAAAACGCTCAAGGCGAGTAGTAAGAAAAAACTCGACCTGACCAAAAAGCGTTATCAGGTGATGCTTAAATCCATGCGCCAGGCGGAAAGCACCATGCAGCCCGTTCTCAATAGTTTTCGTGATAATGTCCTTTTCTTAAAACACAACCTAAATGCCCAGGCTATCGGCTCATTGCGCGGTGAATTTGGAAACCTGAAAGCGGACATTCTCAACCTGATCGGCCGCATGAATCAATCTATTAAACACTCCAATGACTTCATACATGACATGCAAGCTACTCAGTAGATAGGCAAAACCGGGACTATTCCACAGCAGAGCAAGAAGTATCATGAAGAATCACTGGGGTGCTTTGCTATCAGCGTATCATCCACTGTATCACGTGCACCATCTTCTTGCACTGCTGTTCCTGCTTGGGATTACCGTCTCATCACAACTCTTTTACAGCGGATTTATTGAGTATAACGCTATTATTCTGGCTGCCGTTCTGAGTGGTTACTTGGCGCTTAACATAGGTGCCAATGATGCTGGCAATCATATCGGCCCCCTTGTCGGCTCATCGGTTATTGGCATTGCCGGTGCTATATTGCTGGCGGCTCCCTTCGAAATGGCAGGAGCTCTCTTGGCCGGCAATGAAGTCATCAGTACAATCAAAGACGGCATTATCGACCAGCAACAGATCAGCAATACCCAAGAGGTGATTAAAATTATGCTCAGCGCTGTATTCGCCAGCGCTATCTGGTTAAACATCGCCACAATCAGCAGAACACCCGTCTCCACCACCCACGCCATTGTGGGTGGCGTTCTTGGCGCTGGAATTTCCATTGGAGGTTCTCTGGTTATAAATTGGAAGATGCTAAGTACCATTATGATTAGCTGGCTCGTCTCACCGCTTTTGGGAAGCGCCATTGCAGCACTATTACTCTACTTGATTAAGCGTAATATCACTTATCAAGAAGAGATGTCCAAAGCCGCCGAAAAAGTTGTGCCACTGTTAGTCAGCATGATGGCCTGGATATTCACAACTTATCTGCTTAACAAGGGTCTCAAAATCAGTTGGCGTGTTGACTTAACAACGGCACTACTATGCGGAATGAGTGTTGGTGCCGGTGTTTTTTTAATCATCAAGCCGATTATCACGCAACGCACCGCCCTACTTCCTAACACAAAATCGGCGATCAATCGTCATTTCAATCTCCCCCTTCTACTGGGCGCAGGCTTACTTAGTTTTGCCCATGGATCAAATGATGTCGCCAATGCCATCGGCCCACTGATTGCCGTAAAAGAGACGCTAAGCCCAGTTCATCACTTCGCTCAGTCAGGCTTGCCTACCTGGTTAATGCTTATCGGTGCTATGGGCATCCCCTTAGGACTAATCCTTTATGGAAGACGTTTGATATCAACTCTAGGAAATGAGATCACTGAACTAGACCAAGTAAGAGCATTTTGCATCGTTACATCTGTCACAATTACGGTACTGATTGCCAGCCAGTTCGGCATTCCTGTCAGCAGCACTCACACCGCTGTTGGAGCTATATTTGGCATTGGCTTTCTGCGCGAAAGTCTTAAAACCAATTATGCGGTAACTTTAGAGATAATCCGTCGCCACAAGGCCAGCCAGAGCAAGGATGAGATAAGTGCATTCATCGAACACTTCGATAAATCCTCTTTTTCTGAAAAAGGAGAACTACTGAAACAGTTAAACTGTACTAATAGAGAAATGGCCATCAGTAAAAAAGAGAGAAAGCTATTAAACAAGCTCTATCGAAATGAATTGGTCACGCGCTCAACGTTCAAACGTATCATTATAGCTTGGTTCATCACGCTTCCCGCAACAGCACTACTCGCCTCACTCACCTACGCCATACTTGACTGGTGACTACTCCCCGCCCGCCGCAACAAGTTGCTTTGGGCGAGGCTTCTTGCTTCAACGTCCGTAACAATCAAGTGAATGATTGGATGACACAGACTCCGCAAGCGAAAACGACAGTC
>JARRQF010000107.1:0-39459 GCA_037382065.1 Candidatus Thiodiazotropha sp.
TTCTTTAAAATCAGAAACCTGTTATTAGAAGGGAGCGGTCAACTGATTTTTTTAGGTTCAAGCATTGCAACGCAGTATCCTGGCCTGAGCAGGCTTCCCTTCGGGCGAGACGCTAAGCGTCACGCTATAATCGTCAATTTGTATGAAGCACCACACTAGGTGAACTATCAGATGTGCTGTTTCTTTAGAGCTGAGTGAACGCAGTATGGGCATGCCGAATTTGATCGTTAATGATATCATCGCACCTTGTAGTGATTCTCGATGCATGCGGCTGGTATTGAGCTGACTTGTCGTGCCCTCTAATATAAGAAGGCATGTCATTGGCGTATTTAGTAACCGAATGGTTTGATGAAATAGGCGGCCGTCCTTGATCGATTCTGCAAAATCAAGCAATGTCTTTCGTTCGATTAGTAATTGGCCATTTACTATATAATCGCCAATTGTTAGATGCTTAATATTTGTAGATACACCATCTATAGAACGAAGATGGTCGACTATACCGCTACGAACTTCACGATCATCGATAATGATATTGACATCCTGTCGCATGGCTATCCTATCTTCAACCTAAAAAGATCAGTTGGGCAGCGTGAAGGGTGCGTTTGTGGTGGTACAGGGCAAGGCTCGCTCCTGCCTCCATGTGCCGCCACAAGCGTGCCATTCATGCTGTAACGTGATTCACCCAGTAGGTGATCCTAACCATCGAAGCTATTTTCTTTAAAATCAGAAACCTGTTATTGGAATGGAGCGGTCAACTGATTTTTTTAGGTTCAATGTTGTTTCTATCTTTCAGCTAAAGCCTGCCTCATTATTCAGAATAAGGCAATATTTGTTTGGGTGATATTTTGGGAGGGTGTCCGCGATTTCTAGCCAGCGACTGAGCGATTTCTCCTAATCAAGAAAAGAGGACCTCCGATAACAATAGTGGTAGTGAGAATATCCAGTATTGAATGGTATTGTTGATAGAGCATGGCGGCAATATATAGGACAAACACCCCAATAAGCCATTGAGTCCAGTGCTTTCCAGCCGATATTGCAATACATGCAGCTATTGCAAATGCAGTGTGGGTGCTATAGTCGCACCCAAATGATTGCCATATCTTAAGCTTAGCACTATTGATGCGGTTCGCACCGCTCACCACATCCTACGCAATCACGAATTTTATCGCGTATTCAAAAAGAGTGACCTATCGGTTTAAAAACACCATGGAATATCTCACTCAAATATTGGCACACGATCGAAAACAGCTTATCGTCGTCGGTTTTATCACGCAAGTTTCAAATGGACTTGGCCGTCTGGGAAAGAGGCTGTAAACCCATCTCCAGACGTTTAACGGCCGTGTTCCCGCAAGCGGTGGAGTTTGAATCACGGTTTGAACTCCAAACTTGAGTAATAACGGCCGTTCTGAGGTTGGGTGCCACCTTCTGACTGATGGGTATATCAGCTTCTTCCTTTGCCCGTTCTACGCTTATCAGCGCTTCAGATAATTCATCAACCAGGTCATGGCTGGACGCGGCCTACCATCATTGTAAATCAGTCCAGTACCGTTCTGCCAAGTGTTCCCGACAACATATCCCCACAGGGTGATTCCTGCCACAGAAGGATGGTTGTAGAACAAGGGGAACTGGGACTGCATTACCCTCAGTTGATCTTGATCGTTGGTTTTCTGGATATCGTACTCTGAAATATAGAGGGGGAGTCCAAGCTGGGCGACCTGATTCAATTTGTGTTCAATATCCGATGTTGACCAGTCCGCAAGGCCATGAGCTTGCAACCCGAGTCCGTCGACAACGCCCGCCCTGACCACAGGTGTGGCCATCGCGATAAACTCATCGGTATTCCAACTCAATACGTTGTAGTCATTCAAAATCAGAGTGGCCTTCGGACAATATTGCCTGGCCAATTGGAATGAACGGATAATCCAGTTATCGCCAAAGGCCCGTCTTGCATAGTTGGCTGGAGCATGGCCAGGCGTGGCTTCATTGACTACGTCGATCATGTTCACATCGGGGTAGCGGTGGCAAAAGTCACGAATCCATTCTTCAATCTCCGCTGCCTGCTCGGAGGGGCTCAGAGAGTCCATCCATTGTGGGTACTGATTACCCCATACGAGGGTGTGTTCCTTGAATGGTATGTTGTGCTGCTTGGCATAGTTATAAGCCGCATCCAAACCGCTCCAGTTATAGCCATCGCGTGTATATTCTACAGAACCCCATTTGCCTTCATTTTCGGGAGTTATCTGATCCCAGTACTGGATAAAATCAGACCTCACCCTTCCTGCCGTCGTGATATTGCCAACGAAACGGCCGTGATTTGTACCACCTGGACTAGGTGCTGTGTTGGGAGCTGAATTGGGTGTGGATCCAGCGGGGATGAAAGACCACAATTGATTTGGTCCACTCCACCAGGAATACAACTTGACGTCTGCACCAGCTGCCTTACTCATCCCCCATACATCGAGTGCTTTGTTACTGAAGGCGGAAGTTATGGAATAGAGGCCATCTCCCGCATCGTCAATATGCCAACGCTGATTGCTGGCACCTGTATAAGTCCATTGACGTAGCTCTGCTCCGTCATTTTGATTCCACTCATATACGTCAAGAGATTTTCCGCTATGTGCAGGGCGTATCGAATAAGTGCCATCTCCCAGCGCTTCGACATCGAACTGTTGATTTAGGCCGCCCGTGTTACGGTATTGTATGATATTTGCACCATCGTTCGAGCTTTTGCCGTAAACATCCAGATACATTCCGCTCACTGAAGATACGATGTTATATCTCCCGTTATTCAATGCCTGCCCGGGCACTTGGTCTCCCGGTACCGGGTCCCCTGGTACCTGGTCCCCTGGTACTTGGTCATTGCCGTTTGCAGCGTCGGTGCGGATAAACTGATACCAATTTAAATTGTGTGAACCACCAGAGCGTAAATAGACATCGTGTACGCCTTTGACATTGCTGAATGCGGCGGATTGAGTCTGCCAGGTTTGCCAGCCACCTGTATTGTCTATCTGGAGCGTTGAAAGCGGAGCCATATTAATGTCATCTAGAATGATTTCCAGGGCTGAGTTTCCATTAGCAGCGATGCGGACTTTGATGCCCTCAGCCCCTCCAGCGCCAAAATTAACCTGAGAAATTTTAATCCAGTCTCCATATTCCATCATAAGGTTCATGGTTCCTTCACTGGACTTCTCTGTCTCAATGCCATTTTCAACATCAAACTTTTCAGCTTCGTTGATAGCAAAGGCGTCTACTTGCTTGATTTGCGGTGCACCAGCTGGTCCGGCAGATACTTGTTTTATGCTGCCATCACCATTGTAAAAAAGTTTATCTACGTTGGCCGAGCGCTGATAAATCGATGCGCCGCGTTGATTGGCAATAACCCGGTTATGGTAAAAGATGTAGGGTTGGTTGTCGTATTCGATGATCGATGCGTGGTTATTGTTGGAATTGTTTTCCCATGGATTGGCTAAGATCGTCCCTCGAAAGGTGAACCCGGATGTAGGGTTATTGCTGGTCATATAGTTGATATTCATCCCCGCTTCCGGATTGGATGAATAGGAGAGATAGTACATGCCATTGTGTTTATGCATGTACAATGCTTCGAAGAAGTTGGGCACGTCGATAGTTATCGCGCTGCCACTGGTACTGATCATATCGCTGTTTAGACGGATGACTCTGGCATTGCCTGGGCCGCCTCCTCCAAAATAGAGATAAGCTTGGCCATCGTCATCGATAAAAACACCGGGATCGAATAGCCAAGCTACATTGGCATTCGGCGTTCCTCTATCTACCAGTGGGTGCCCCAAAGGATCTTTATATGGTCCTTCCGGTTTATCGGCCACTGCAACGCCAATGGATCCAGCACCATCGGGGAAATAGAGATAGTACTTACCATTACGCTCGATAAAATCAGGAGCATAGGCAAGGTTGGCCCATGAGGTATTGGTCTTTGAATTCCAGATGATGCCGTGATCCTGCCAGTTCACCATATCATCTGATGAAAATAGATAATAGTCGACCAGTTTTCCATAGTCGTGCTGGTCATCCTGGTCATGGGTCATGATGACATAAACGCGATCATTAAAAACCCGTGCAGCAGGATCCGCCGTGTAAACATGGGAGACAATTGGGTTTTCGGCAAAAGTGGATAGTGGCAGACCCATGCCACTCAATAGCATGACAACCGCGACCACTGCAGATGCTTGGATACGCACCAAACCAAAAATAAATTTCATACAAATATTCATGGCCTTCCTCTACTAAATAATTCGCACTTGCTCTGCCGATAGATAGATTGACGTTATCGACGGCTTTGCTTATTTATGCGTCAATTGCCAATGCTTAAACCTAAAAAATCAGTTGACCACTCCATTCTAATAACAGGTTTCTGATTTTGAAGAAAATAGCTTCGATGGTTATGGTCACCTACTGGGTGAATCACGCTACCATGTGAATGGCACGCTTGTGGCGGTGTTGCAACTCCTTAGACGCGTGTCAAACACGTATTCATGCCGCAGACCCACTCGATGCCTGGCAGGGTGGGGCACCGCCCCACCCTATAGTGCCGTAATTGAGTCGTTCTATTTACGTTAGCGGCATGCAAGACAGGCTAAAACTGCTTGAAGAATTTCCAGATATCGACACCTGCATTGTCAGGCGATACGTGTCCCCCATTGTGAACGCACCAGATCACGGGTGCACCTGCGTCACAGCCTTGATACTCCACGCACCAGGGAGTAGGGGCGTACGGGACTGTGTTATTCGAGCAATGGTTAGCCTTGACGTAATAGTCCCTCGCTTGGACGCCAACCGTGTTGAAGGTGACGAAGTCATCGTACCTTCCGTGGGCAATCCAGGCGGCAGTGGGTTTGCCACTATCATTGAATGGCGTAAAGAGTGCGCCTGACATTGGCGCAATTGCGCGAATGGTACCTGCCATCTCGCGTCCAACGGCAAGCGACATCATGCCACCGAAACTCCAGCCAGTTGAAAACACTCGGTTATTGTCAACGCATAATGAGCCTTTGATTTCACCAAGCATAGCGCGGAGAAACTGCATATCACGACCATTTGTATTGGGCCAGCCGTTATCGTCCTGACCGTTTACATTATATTTATCTGGTGCGACAAGTATCGCCTCGCTACGCGCTTGGTCTCTCAATCCATAGTATCCGCCACCTGCTACGGCACCAGCATTACCACCCAGCCAGTGCCAAGCGAAGATCAGGCGATAGGGTTTGTTTCTATCGTAGTTTTCTGGAAGGTCAATGATATACTCTCTATGCGCTCCATCGACTGTTATGCTGCGGCGCCCGGACGAAAGACCTGGATTCTTACCACATCCCATCGATGCATTTTGGTTCGGATTGGGATTCGGGTTCGGCGCTGGGTTCGGGTTCGGCGCTGGGTTCGGTGCCTGATTCGGATTAGGTGCCTGATTCGGAGATGAACCGATAGGTACAAATGACCATAGCTGATTATCTCCACTCCAAAATGAATACATTTTGACATCGGCGCCGACAGCCTTGCTCATTCCCCAGACATCAAGAGCCTTATTGCTAAAAGCAGAGGTTATGGAATATTTGCCATTGCCCACATCATCGATATGCCATCGCTGGTTGTCAGTGCCATTGTAGGTCCATTGCTGCAATTCTGCTCCATCATTCGCGTTCCAATCGGATACATCCAGGGATTTTCCGCTATGTGCAGGTCGAATTGAATAGGTACCGTCACCCAGCGACTTGATATCAAACTGTTGGTTGGTACCACCAGTATTGCTCCACTGAATGACATTTGCGCCATCGTTTGTACTTTTTCCTGTAACATCCAGATACATTCCGCTTAGCGCGGAAACGATATTGTATCTGCCGTCTTCCAGTGCATACACACTCGAAATAGACGACATGAGTACAGCAAACGATAATAGTTTTTTTAGCATATTATGCTCCATGAAATTCATCTTAAAAACACACATTTTCTATCCACGAGACATATCCACGGTCACAGAGGGAGCATTCGATTTTCCACTGCTGATTTTCGCTGTCATAGTATCTCCATTGGAGGATATTGCCGCTCGGTTCGAGCGATGCTCTTTTCACACCTACGACACGTCCGCTGTGTACTGCCTGTAATGTCCATTATCCATTGCTGATATCACTTATGATGATGTTCTGATTTTCCCTGGTCTTGTAAGACCAATGGGTGGTATTGGCTCCAAATGTGCTCGATATCCAATGCCATTCAGCTGTCCTGATTGATGACGCGATAGCCTTTTTTAGTAACTAGAAACGAACTGCTAGAGACCATCGCTTTTGAGAATATTTTGATAGTTGATATGTTTATTCGATCCTCGTCTTCCTTATATCGAAAAGCAATGCATTATCAATAATCGATATTTTTCTATGGTGTGAATGTTACGTAGCAAGTTCCTTGCAAACTTGAAGCTGTGTCACAAAATTGATCAAGGTAGTTGATAACTTATGCGCCTAAAACTAAAAAACGTGTCATCGTTCAAATTAGAAAAAATATTTTTCCCTCTCACCACTATATAAGGGGATAAATCAAAAAATTTATGGGTAATAGAAAGGTGTGAATAGCAGCAGACCATAAAAAACCGGGCAAGCCCGGTTTTTTTAGGATTAAGCTTGCCAAAAGCGTCTTAATGTCAGAAAACCCAATCCCATTAACAGCAGCAGATAGGTTTGGGGTTCAGGAACCGATGTTGATGGTGGTGTCGAGTTCCAGCCGGCAATGTGGATCTGACCGTTGCCCACGTAGGAATTCGCTGCCAGCGTACCGTTCAAGTCATTATCGAAATCGACCACCGCATCCACAGCCAATACCGACCCGAACCATTGGGTGGCACCGAAGTTAATGCTGTTTGCGCCATAGAAGTTCCACAGAATATTCTCCGCGTTGGCATGGCTAAACCCACCATTGAGGTTAATGCCGCCAGCACTGGTGAGAGCGTCACCAAAGACATTGATCACCACCTTGTCAGCCGCACCGAAATCCAAATTCCAGTTACTGTTCTGGGCAAAGAGGTCGTTGCCATTGAGATTAAAGACGGCCAGATCTGTCGCAGCACCTGTGTAATTGAGATGTTTGCCTGCGAGGTCGACATCGCCGGTAGTTGAAATCCCTGCGTAGTAGGCGGATTCCGCGTTTAGCTCGGCGTGCAGGTCTGCTGCCTTGTCAGCCAGGCCCGGTACGGCCCTCAGACAGGCACCGCCACTCAGGCCATTGCCGTTGCAGTTGACACTACCGAGATTATTCGTACCGCCGTAAGCGAGATACCCTGCCTGTACTGTCACCTGATTGGCATTCAGGTTGCCAGCCACTTCTAATGTATCCACGGTGAGAGACTTGGATAGATCGGCACCGAACTCTGGGTTCTGACCATTGAGATCGCCACCGATAAAGGCATTGCCATGAATATGGCCACTGCCTCCCGAAGCGGCGAAATCACCAAACAGGATCAGGTTGTAATCATTAAGTGGCGTAGCCGAAGCCAGACTGGTACCACCTGCCAGCACCAAGGTTGCCAAAAGCTTGATTGATAAATGCATGTTCAGATTCCTGTATAAGGGGTTCGTGATGAGTCAATTGCTATGAGCAAGCGGTATCGTTAGCCCTGCAACACCGCCAATAGGGAGAACCCCCCTTTGTCTGGCATTCGCGTGTTTGCGTACTTCCTGCTTACAGCATTCGATGCAGGCTACAGCGGCAGATGCGTGAATGGTCTCACGCCAAGTGGCTGTAGCCGTGCGAGGCGTTATTTGCAAAACACATGCCATAAATAAAATTGCTATCTAAAATATAAGGTTACCTTATATTAATAAGGCTTTGATTTTAATGAGTGTAAAATAATTCGACACATGGATGCAGGGCAAGGGTCGCTCCTGCACATCCATGTGCCCGCGACACGGGTGCATCCATGCACGGTGCGCAACGACGCGGAATAGACCGCTATTCCAAGGAGTTGCAACGCCGCCACAAGCGTGCCATTCGCGCTGTAGCGTGATTCACCCAATAGGTGACCATAACCATCGAAGCTATTTTCTTTAAAATCAGAAACCTGTTATTAGAATGGAGCAGTTAACTGATTTTTTAGGTTCAATGAGTCAGGTGCTCTGATCATCGCGTCACAACTCCAATCGTCTTAGGAACTCCGCCATGATCGTTTCGTACAACTCGGGTCCGAGCACTGCGTCCTCAATGCCCGCATCAATGTTTGGATTGTCGTTCACCTCGATGACCACAACACGCTGGCCAATCTGTTTGAGATCGACACCATAAAGACCGTCACCAATCAGGTTCGCAGCCTTAAGCGCGGTCTTCACCACGGCATCGGGAGCCGCTGCCACATCCAGGGTTTCAAAACCTCCCTCTCGTGATTTGCCCTTGACGGCATGGTTTACGATCTGCCAGTGCTTTGCCGACATATAGTATTTGCAGACATAGATCACTCGCCGATTGAGTATTCCCACTCGCCAGTCGAACTCCGTCGGAGTAAACTCCTGTGCTAGTAGCAGCTCGGAACGGCGGAAGAGTTTCTTCGCTGTCTGTCGTAGCTCCGTGCGATCCTCCACCTTGTAGACTCCAAGAGAAAATGCCCCATCCGGGATTTTTAAAACGATGGGATAGGGCAGTTCCTGCTCCAGCTCAAGCAGCGAATTGGGCCGAATGACGACACTCTTGGGAGTCGCTACCCGGTGAGTACGCAGCAGTTCCGCCAGGAAGATTTTATTGGTGCAGCGCAGAATCGATTCAGGATCGTCGATGACCACCATACCCTCCCGGGCTGCCTTGCGAGCAAAGCGGTAGGTGTGATGATCAATGCGCGTGGTCTCGCGGATAAACAGAGCATCAAATTCAGCTAGCCTGCCGTAGTCCTGTTTCTGGATGAGTTCTGTTTCTATACTGAATTTGCGCGCTGCCTTGACCAGGGCGTTGATTGCCTTGCGATTCGAAGGCGACATTTTTTCCTTGGGATCGTAGAGGATTGCAAGATCGTAGCGAGCTGCCGAGGGCCCCTTGGGCCTGCGCCAGCGCTTGCCCAGATACTGTTCCAATGCTTTGCCAAAATCTGTGCGTTCGTACTCCGTTAACTCCGATAGGTGGCGGGGGCGAATTGTATCGATGCGCCAATCCCCCTTTTTGATTTGAAACTCGATCAATAGCAAAGGCGCGGGAAAGATTTCGAATACATCCCGGGCCACCAGTTGCAGATTCGCTAGCTCCGATTGCCCGAAATAGACATTAATCTTAAACGGCTGGGTATCGACTCCCGACTTGCGGCGGCTAAGAATACGATGTACCCGTTTATTCAAATTCTCAGTATCGAGGCTATAAATCGCCTTGTGGCTAAGATCCTGTATGGTGCGCACATTGGGGATCACCCGGTGCCCACGGGCTTCTGAAAGCAATGAGGTGTAGTACCCCACACCCAGATAGCGCTGGCTCTTGCACAGATTGACTACCCGCAGATTACTGCGTTTGCTCCAATCCGGGTTTGTGAGGTAGGACTTCGCGGTGACGATCGTTAGAGATGTCGGTGCATCCGGCCAGTCATTTTCCTTGTCGGTTATAAGAAGGTATTCACTCATTATTCCTTACCCAGCACCAGTGCCGCCTTGAGGCCCGCCTTGCCATAGCGGGACATTTTCACAAATTGGTCTTTTTGAATCGGCATGTTAATCGAATCAGAAGGGGTTTCACCAATGGGCTCGTCGACGAAGGGGTCATGCATATAGACAAAATGGTCATCGTACCCAGTCATGATGACCCAATGGGGTTCTCGCTCTCCGTAGATCATCCAGGAGCTGATCAGCACCAGCACCATGTTGCCATGGGAGACGAACCTCTCGATATCCTCCAGCGATAACGAACCATCGTGAAGCGGTACCCCTTGCTCTAGTGTGGTGCTTCATACAAATTGACGATGATAGCGTGACGCTAAGCGGTTAGCCGCTAGGCGCGTGCCGCCGGGAATGGCTTCTCCCTTTCCAAGGCGCGCAACAACGCGGATGTCTCCTGGCCTGAGCAGGCTTCTATCATCGTCAATTTGTATGAAGCACCACACTAGCAGCTCTTCGATCATCTCCTCCTGCACTAATCGCATTACTTCCCGCTTGTCTTTGCTGCGTACCGTTTCGGCCAGTAGAATCCCCTGGTCATTTACATACACTGCTACCTTGAACCCCCGGCTGGCGGCGGCCAGCGCCAGCCCATAGGGACCACAGCCTCCGTGGCCTGAGGTCATGAAGATGGTGGTCGCCTCCCGCCACAGGCGCAGCTCCAGGGTGCGGTTTAGTTCCAACGACGGATTAAGGGCGTGCATTGCCATCATCAGGGCAGCAGGTCCACAGGTGAAGTCCAGGGTTTGCTGGTAGTAATCGACCTCATTCAACTGGGGCGAGATATCTGGATGCAGGCGCTTCTCCAGACGCCAGGCATCCATGTGATCCTCGTAATAGTCTTGCCATTCCCCAATCCTACGATAACCCTGATGTTCGAAAAGGGTTAATGAGGCGGTGTTGTCCTTACGGATCTCCGCACGCATATAGGCACGGCGATGCGCCCAGGCACTCTTTTCTGCGGCCTCTAGCAGACATGTGCCAATCTTCTTGCCCTGTGAATTGGGATCCACCGCAATGGAATAGAGCCGAGCCATGGAGGTCGCCTTACTGATGAGCACAGCCACATAACCGGTCAGGCGATCTGCGTTATGGCCCTCGTTTACCAGCAGGGTTGCCTTTCCCTTGGTTAGTAGGTATCGAAATTGGCGGCGCGAAAGCCGATCCGTGGTGAAACAGAGATTCTCCAACCGCTCCAGTGAATCGATATCAGACAATTGGGCGGAGCGAATCATGGCGCCCTGCTGGGAAAGAAATCATTAACCCATTTAATTACCATATCCAGTCACCATAGAGTGGTAAGCCGCCGAACACGATCCGGTCTGCCTCCCCACACAACGGGCCGCTCGGCGGTTCAAAGACCCTACAAATCTCAAAAACGGGGATCCGCCATCAGATGGATGGCATGGTGAAATTAGGCGGTGAAGCGGTCGCTGTCAATCATTTCCGACACGATTGGCAGTTTGTGATGAAGACGTACCGCATTGCTGTCTTGGAGTTTTAAATTTAGCTCCGGATGGGAAAATAGGAGCTGATAACTGTGATCATGGTGATTCATGGAACTCGTCTAGTGTGGTGCTTCATACAAATTGACGATGATAGCGTGACGCTAAGCGGTTAGCCGCTAGGCGCGTGCCGCCGGGAATGGCTTCTCCCTTTCCAAGGCGCGCAACAACGCGGATGGAAGCACCACACTAGCATCCCGTTAACCTTCTAAACACTGAATGGCGTCGTAGTACTTTTCGTAGTCATATGCGATAAGAAGATAGTCTACTGAGGATTCAAATGACTGTTTGATACTCTTGCAAAATCCGCGATGATAGATTGCTCCCATTGTCATATCGTCAGTGATTAAAATATTATGCATCTTAAGCCTCTCTTTAATCAGATTATGAATAACCTTGTATGAGGTTGACACCGGATGATCAGAGTCTACAGCTGCAAGGGTGACATGGGATAACATGACCCATGATTGGGTTGTCGTGGCCAGTCTTGCAAATGGAATGAGATCTCGGTGCCCCAACTCATCAAGCGAATCATCTAATACAGCAGCAAAATAGTGCGTATCCTCATGAACTCTCGCCAATCCTGGAAAGTGTTTCAATGTAGCTACCACACCTTCGCTTTCCAACCCTCTGATGTATTCAAGAGATACCTCCACCACATCCAAAGGATTTGAGGATATGGCACGCGTTCCAATCAAAGTATGAAAATCAAAACCACTGGGCGGAAAATCTGGTATAAGATCCACCACCGGACTGAAATTCACCGTCACACCCAAACGCCTTAAAGATTCTCCTTGCCGCTTTCCATATTCAAACGCTGATTCTCCCTTTTGATGGATTCGTGCAAGCGTTTCCTGTTTGGCAATCAAAGGCGATAGTCTCGATACCGGGCCTCCCTCCTGATCTGTCGCCACGATCAGCGCAGGCAACCCATGAGCCTTTCTAACCTCCTGCAGCTTCGCAATAAACCCTTGCAAGGATTCAAATGTCTCTCCTTTAATGTTTCTTTGAGTTAAAAATATACCTGCTATTCCATTTTCAGCTAACTTTGTCACTTCAGTGACATCGCTATAGCCAACAATGAACTTGCGATTTAACGCCAGTATCTGCTGTGAGGGATCTGATAAGATCTGTTGCTTGGCGCTTTCATAGCAATAGTCGCTATACACAACATAGATCGCAAATACCGGGATAATCCAAGAACTTGATCGCCTCAGAAGGGATGGGCTGTAAATTCTACTCAGAGTCCATACCAAGGCAACGGCGAAAAGATATAGGGGAATTTCAAAATCGCGGATACTCATTAGAAGCGGATTTCGAAAATTAAATGCCCAGACCCCGGTCACGAGGATGAAGGCAAGCGCTATCAGATCATAGGTAATCCTAATAACTCTCAAGCCCACGGAATCTCTTAGATTAATAACTATTTTCATGGGGAGTTCCATGATTTCACCCTATCGTCGTACAAATCTAGTTCATGTGTATAGATATTCACGCAGAGAGAGAACGAGAAGGGAGGAGCATTTATTCTATTTTGTCCCATTTACTTCTATGAGTTTGTATGTCTCGGTACCCAAGGTATAGTGCACTCGCAACAATCCCCATCTCGACCGCAAATGCCCAGTTGAATAAAATATTCATCCACCAGTGTCCATATCTCATACTTGATGTGTTTAAGGTAAATGACCCGTCAATAAAAGGCGCAAACCACCAGATATCTCCAGTCATGGTGTCAAGCAATATATGCACAAAACCATTGAGTGAAAATACGAATAAATAGAGTGAAAACCGTCTCCACAGACCGCAGGATCGCAGCCCAATAGAAACAAATAGAAACGATATCCAGACAATCGGAAGATGGGTCCAGTAGGTATGGTGGTGCCGGTACGTATGTGCAAAAAAGTAGGCATATAATAGATCAAGATCCGGTGCAATAGAACCGAATAGTCCAGCCAACAGTACCCACTTTAAAGTGACATTCCAAGAACCTAGCCGATAAACCACTAGTCTAGATACGAGATACCCAGCAGGTAGGTGAGCCACGATCATTATCTATCCCACTTATTCAAATTCTAAAACCTCGATACATGCTACCCCCTTCACTGCAAGCGGAGTGATACTTATGCACTTTGGTGCTATTGGATTCAGCAGTTATTAATCCGTTACCTAAATATGCCTGCCTGCAGACTGCGTTATCAAAACTGGTTGTAGGGTGGCTACAGCGGTATTTTGATGCCTTGCTGTGGGCAGGCGCACTTCGGCTGAATATGCTATCTTTAGGGGCCGGATTAATAAACTTAAACCTAAAAAAATCAGTTGACCGCTCCATTCTAATAACAGGTATCTGATTCTGAAAAAATAGCTTCGATGGTTATGGTCACCTATTGGGTGAGTCACGCTACAGCGCGAATGGCACGCTTGTGGCGGCGTTGCAACTCCTTGGAATAGCGGGCTATTGTGCGTCGTTGCGCGCCGTGCATGGATGCACAAGTGTCGCGGGCACATGGATGTGCAGGAGCGACTCTTGCCCTGTACCACCACAAACGCACCCTTCACGCTGCCCAACTGATCTTTTTAGGTTAAACGTTACCGACCTCATCTGCAGCTTTCCTGACCGATAGTCTCGCGGTTAAATTATCCGTAACCTCATACCAGTCGAGTCGTCGTGTCACCACCATCACCAGACTGAGGACACCAAAGATCAGCAGGGAGCCCATCAGCAATGAACTGTCCTCTGCGCTTAGGATTCCGTAGAGGGTGCCATACAGCAGCAGCAATTCAGCGGTTAATATTCCGCCATGTTTCACTGAATTAAAAACACTACTGACATAGAAACCGATTAACAGGGTGGATGCGAGACTGGCCGTGCAATAGGCAAAGACAAAGGACATATGTTCGGACAGCGAGATCAATAGCAGATAAAACACGCTCAGTCCCAATCCCACCAATAGATACTGCATCGGATGCATACGCAGACCTTTCATGACTTCATAGAGAAAGAAGCTGCCAAAGGTCAAACCAATGAACATCAATGCATATTTTACAGAACGCTCACTTTGTTGGTAGATGTCAACCGAGTTGAATAACCTGACACCGAAACGCTCTTGAGCCAGTGCAGAGCAGTCCCCCTCCTGACAACTCTCAAGATACCTGGGCACATCACTGGAAAATGATGAGAGATTCCATTTAGCATGGAAGCCCTCAAGATCGATCTCATGACTCGACGGCAGGTAGCGACCGATAAAACTGGGATCGGGCCAGTCTGCCTTAAGACGAATACTGGTACTCTTTCCTAAGGGCGCGAACGATAGCGTCTCCATACCATTCAAATGTAGATCGAAGCTAAAATCTGCCAAGCCCCCCTGCGCCTGTACCTGTCCTAGGTTGGCGTGCATGCCATTACGAATTCCATCCACCAGCGTATCGGGATTAAATGGTATCGTTTGATTGCGCCACTTCAGCGAAGGCTGTACCTCAACCCCACGGGTGTCGCTGATTGACACCGAAAGCTTCGCCTCCTGCCACTCGATCTGATGCTCAGTTTTGGTGGCGACTTCATCAATTACGGATAGATCAAAGCTACCTGTCACAGCAAGCTGGCTGCGATACACCGGCACTTCATAGATTCCCCGCTTGCGGGTTTCGGTCGCCACCTCGCCATCCACCACCAAGTTTTCGGGAGCGATCAGTAAACGCCGGTCGAGAACCCGTTCCTCTTCTTCATAGCGCTTCGCCTCATTATTCCACTGCTTGACTGTGAATAGCTCTTTATAGGACAGTATCAACAGCGGCCCAAGCACTTGTTGTTCACTAGTCCAACTTTGCGCGATGCTATAGCGGGCCTCTTCCCGGTAAGAACTGCGTTCTTTGACTACGTCTTCGATCATGATCAAGGGAATCATCAGCAGGGCGCTCAATAGCACAATGACCATAACTTTCTTAACCAATGGATGTTTCATTATCGTCTCCTTGTGTAACTTGGGGAGACTCTACATGGTGATTATGTGGTGTTGATGTGGGGAGTGTGTGCGAATCAGATTCGCAATAGGAGTGTTAGAATTCAGATGCAGACAAGGCGGGGTTCACGGGTATTGATAGGTGGGCAATAACCCCCCCTTCGGGATGATTCTCCAGGCGGATCCGCCCGCCATGCAATTGCGCAACTTCTTGCACAAAGCTAAGACCCAGACCACTGCTGCGGACGCCTCCGTTTGGTCTCGGCAAAGAGTAGAAACGCTCGAATATTCTGGATAGGGCATAATCCGGAACGCCGGGACCGTGATCCCGAACCTGAAACTCCCACAGCCCATCTGTAGTATGGCTGTCGAGATGAATCGTCCCGCCGGAGGGACTAAAATCGATAGCGTTGTCGATCAGGTTACCCAAGGCCTGTTGCAAAAGAAAGCGCTCGGCGACCAGCTTGGCCCGCCGCTCCAATTCACACTCGAAGCGGATCTCTTCCCGATCCACGCGCCACCACCGTTCTTCACATAAGGTCTCGATCAAACCGACCGTATCCACCGGTTGTGGATCGATTAACCCTTGGCGCTTCTCCAGCGCTGCCAGGCGCAATAGTTGCTCTACTACCTGTCGAAGACGTTCCGCCTCGGCTCTAATGTTGGTGATAAAGCGTTGGCGATCGGGCAATGACATCGCTTCATTGAGCAGTTCTGCGGTGCCCTGAATCGCAGCCAGAGGACTTTTTAACTCATGGGTTAAACTGTGCAGGTAGTGTTCCACGTAATCCTTACCCTCCAGCTCCCGGCGCATCGCCTCCATCGCCTCAGCCAACTGCGCCAGTTCACCCTCACGCAAGCGCGGTACCTTGGGCCGTCCACCTTCGCGCACCTGCCGCGCATAAGCGGTAAGCTGGCGTATGGAGGTGGTGAGCCAGTAGGTGATGAGCAGCCCCAGGGCAAGGGCGGCCAGAATGATCAAGCCTCCCTTCTCTTCAATATTATTCACAACGCTTTCCACAAACGGTTGAACCGCCACGCTGGGTTTTCCCACGGTCACTACACCGATGAGTTGGCCAGCCCGCCGTATCGGTGCTGCCACATACATAATGCTGCTGAAAGCGTCTTTACTCACCTCCTGGGTAGTACGTGCACCGTACTCCCCGCGCAGAGTGAGGTAGACATCGTTCCATTGAGAGTAGTCTTTGCCCAGATCTCGTCCCTGAGAGTGATAACGCACGATACCCTGAGCATCAGTGACATAAACGATCAGATTGGGATCACGTTTCTTAAAAAACCAGATACGCGCATCAAGCCGTCGCTGGGAAAAGGCCCGCATGGCGCTTTCGAAACGTCCGCCTTGCAGAGTCTCCTTATCCATTTCATCAACAATCAGCTCTGCCACCAGATTGGCGGTGTCTACCAGCACCTCTTCCAATGATTGACGCATTCCAGGCACCAGTTCCGCCGAGAAACTACGCATGACAAACCAGATGGCGAACCCAAGGAGCAGAAAATAGGCTAAAAAGATACGTACACTAAGATTCACAAACAGTGCCGCTGATGCTGTAACCCATGCCACGATGGGTCTGGATGGGATTCTCATCCTCATTGACTTCACGTAGTTTGGCGCGCAGAGTTTTAATGTGGGTATCCACTGCGCGTTCCAGACTGTCACCCGGGTCACTCCAGACCTGCTCCATGATCTGGTTCCGGGTGTAAATTCGTTCCGGATGTCTCAGTAGCGTTCGCAAAACCTCATACTCGTAGCGGGTTAGATCGAGCCAAACCTGATGATAGCGAATACGGCAGCGTGCCAAGTCAACCTCAAAAAGAGTTTGTTGCGCAGGCTCGACAGCTGAGGTAATACGGCCGCGCTTGAGGATCGCCTTGACCCGTGCGGTTAACTCCCTGGGACTGAAAGGTTTGCCCATATAATCATCGCCACCGATCTCAAGCCCGACGATGCGGTCCACCTCTTCGTTGCGAGCAGTGAGAAAGATAATGGGTATTTCCGAAAAGCGCCGAATCTCCTTACAGAACTCAAAGCCATTGCCATCGGGGAGGCCGACATCCAGGATTAATAAAGTTGTCTCCGGATGCTGACGTAGCCATGCGATACCCTCCCTCCCGAGACGATGCCACTCGGAACCGAAGCCCTCGCTTTTCAAGGCATACAGCACCATATCCGCAATAGCGGACTCGTCTTCGATTAGCAATACAACTGGAAATGAATTATTCATAAATCTCTCAAGTGGCTTTATCTTGCTCGGGATAAGTCGTGACACGAAAAGAAAGAAACAGCTCGTCTCCGGTGCCAATCGATTTACTGGGACAGCACAAAAGCTAGAGAATTCTTAACTTCAATCGGAAGAGTCGGTAAAAATAGACCACAAATATTACTGAAAAGATAAAGTCTCCGATAATGATGATAAGAGCGTAGGAGCTGGCAATACCTGCCAGAAAAAGCTTTAACATAGTTATGGCATAACCAACCTTTCCTATTCCTCCTACAATCACGATTCCTGTATGTCGCAAGGGATCCTTTGCGACAATAAAATAGCCAAAGAAATAGACAAGGGTTGTTCCCCAGGCTCCGTGGTAAATGGCATAAAAAAGAGGATCGGTCAATTCTCTACCAAAGAGACCCTGAAACGTATACTCCGTGTTTAGATAGCCGAAGATTACCCCAATCATATTCCAAAGGGCAGCTACTATAAAAAATATCTGGAATAATACAAACTCTTTCTTTTCCATAAGGCTCTTTCTCTCTAAATTTAACAAACCGCACGAAATTCTCCACCCATAGCGCTCTTGCTTCTTGATGAATTTGCTTGGCATGATGTTGGGATGCATATCCAGCAATAAATGAACGTGATCGGCTTCCCCGCCAAACTCATCAAGGCTCGGTTTTAATTATCTCGCGTATTTTAACCTAAAAATACTGTCAGGCGCCTTCCTGGGGCACCCAGGGCAATTGCACTACGTTGATCTTATGGGACTCGTTGAGAAATCCACTCAATCTCAGAAAGCGGCAGGCATTCGTATGACACATTTAAGGAATGAAATGTAGGATGTGGTGAGGTACGAACCGCATCATGGATGTTCGTGAGCCACCCCACGATTGATGCGGTTCGCACCGCTCACTGCATCCTATGCAATCACGAATTTTATCGCGTATTCAACAAGAGTGACCTATCGGTTTAAAAACACCATGGAATATCTCACTCAAATATTGGCACAACATCGAAAATCATGATGCGGTTCGTGCCTCACCACACCCTACGACTTTTGCGAATATTTGCGGCATGCTTTTACAACACCCTCCCTTGCGGGAGAGGGCCGGGATGAGGGGGATCCAATAACCGATGAGCTCGCTAAACTTCTCAACCAAACCTAAATACTTCGCAACATTTTTATGGCGATTTGTTTCGATTATGCACGAAAACGAGTCCTTTGTAGTGCAATTGTCCTGGCCTGTGAAGTGAGTGGTGCTGTTAGGCGTCTTCCTGGGGCACCTTCTTTGGGCGCAACTCGGAGGCATGGGAATGAGACGCCTGGAAACCCTTCTTTAACCCTATTCTTAAGAAGTGTTTAAGATTTCTCTGGTTCAATCCAATTAGCGAATAGACAACTAACCCACTGGAGCAGGATCATGAACCATCGATTTACCTGGCTGATGTTACTCATATTGAGCTTGACCCTTTTTGGTTGCGGCGGTGGTGGTGGCAGCAGCGATAGCAAAAGCAGTGGTGGCGATAGCTATGATGATGGCGGAAGCCAGGACCCTGGCGAGTCGGATAATGAAGATAATGAAGGTGATGAAGGTGATGAAGGTGATGAAGGTGACAACAGCGGCGGAGGCAACGGGATTACGGATGTACCGGTAAACTCAGGTTCTCACCAGGTGCTTGCCTTCAATGATCTGGGTATGCACTGTGCCGACCTGGACTACTCCACCTTTGTCATCCTACCACCGTTCAATGTCGTCCACAGCCAAGTGATTGAACGGGGCGCCACACCCCGCCTGCTCGACAGCACCCAGGCTAGCGTTAGCTACCTGGCGACAACCGATACCTCGGGATCCATCACGACTACCAGTCAAAATCTCCCCGGAAGTATCAATAAGACTAATTTCTGGAGTATCAATCCCGATACCAGCAATCCCTATGTTTATGACCTGTTTGGTTTGAATCCCGCTCCGGATGAAGGTCTGATGTTTGGCCAAACCATGCCGGGTATCAGCGCCCCCTACAATGCCAACGAACCCCAGTCCTTCAATGACTTCGACAGCAGCACATCCTGGTTCAGCGCGCACGGCATCCCGGTTTTGCCGATCGATGATTCTGGCCAACTCAACGCCTATCCGCTCATGCGGGTTACGGCGAGCGATGTCACCAGCGGAACTTCATTAGCCAGCCTGGACGTGGTATTGCCGGTTGCCTCAGAAGCAGATTGTCAAAATTGCCATGCCGCAGGCGAAATGGCTGCCCCCATCAGTAGCAGCATTTCCTATGTATTTCCAAATGACATCACAGATGCCAACTCCGTGCTTCAAGCTGCAAAAGAGAATATCCTGCTATTGCACGATGCTCGCCACGGCACGCAACTAGTGGCCAGCAAGCCGGTATTGTGCGCCTCTTGTCACTACTCTGCGGCCCTGGATCTGACTGGCTCGGGTCCGAACGCAACCCAGCAGCCCCATGACACCATGTCGCAAGTCATGCACGGCTATCACGGACAACTGACCGATCAATCCAACCAGCCGATCTTTCCCAGCCAGGGCACTCTGGATGAAACCTGTTATCAATGTCATCCAGGGAAAACCACGAAATGTCTGCGGGGCGCCATGGGTGGAGCCGGAATCGTCTGCCAGGATTGTCACGGCAGCATGCTCGCGGTCGGCCAGCAGAGTCGCAAGGCCTGGGTTGACGAACCCCGATGCCAATCCTGCCACACTGGAGACGCCACCAATCACCTGGGTAGCACCCTACGCATGACTCAGGCCTGGGATGGTCAGATCGATAACCCGATACCACGAACCACGACCAATACCCGGTTCGCCGAAAACGATGCCACCCTCTACCGAAATAGCCTGGGTCACGGTGGGGTTGCCTGCGAAGGGTGCCATGGTTCAACCCATGCGATCTGGCCAAATGCCAATGCACAATCCAACGATAATGTTGCAGCCACTCAGTTGCAGGGCCATGCCGGTACGATTAGTGATTGCAGCGTCTGTCACACCAGCCTGCCTCTGACCCTGGACGGCCCCCACGGCATGCATAATGTCAATAGTAGCTCCTGGAACTTGAGCCATAGCCGTTACTACCGGAATAACTCAAGCGCCTGTCGTGCTTGTCATGGCCAGAACTTGGAAGGCACCGAGCTCTCCCGGGCCGCCGAAGATCGAGACTATCTCAGTGATGATGATGGCAACCGGACCATTCATGTGGCGAAAGGCACGCCGGTGAGTTGCAATATGTGTCATCATTCGCCAGGATGATGGTAATTATTAGCGTATTTGAGGTCCTTTTTTAAACCGATAGGTCACTCTTTTTGAATACGCGATAAAGTCCGTGATTGCGTAGGATGCGGTGAGCGGTGCGAACCGCATCAATCGTGCGATGGCTCACGAACATCCATGATGCGGTTCGTACCTCACCACATCCTACATTTTATCCCTTAATGGTGGGACAGAACCCCACCCTATGACTTTTGCGACACCCTCCAAGGGAAGGGGGATATAAAATAGCGTAAGCGCCGCATACACCACGATCATGAAATGTGTCATGCGAATGCCTACCGCTTTCTGAAATTGAGTGGGTATCTCGACGAGTCCCATAAGGTTAACGTAGTGCAATTGCCCTGTATCCCTCTCCGATCTGAAGAGCGGGGTTCCTCGCATAGCATCTGATGAATAACCATAAAAAAGGCAGCAGCCAATCCAGAGCGCCAGCGCCACCCGTTTCGGAAATAACCGGGTTAATGTCAGAGTCAATACCATTGCCGAATGCTGTAGATGCTGGGTAGGTTTTTGCCAGGGCTACGGCGGCAGCGGCATCCAATAGGCCGTAACCGCTGTCATCATCCCGGCCATGGCCACTCTCAATATCCAGGTAATCACCGTTATTCTTGTTATTGCGTTGATCTATATCCACAGCTGTTTCCTGGAGAATGTATTTTATATCTTTCGGTTGTAATTTCGGATTCACTTGCAATAAAAGCGCAATCAGGCCAGCGGCGTGTGGTGCTGCCGCAGAGGTGCCCATAAAATTTGGAAGCCCATCATTATCGTAATCATTTTCAGGATGGTCAAACTGAAAAAAGGTTGTATTGTTATTGTCTGGTGCAATAATTTCTGGCTTTTTTCGGTAAATAGGTTGCGCTAATCGATGGCCTTTTGAATCAAACCAAATAGCAGTGTCTCCGCCAGCAGAAGAGAAAAATTGTAACAAGGGTGACACCATCCCAAAATAGGGTGTTTGATCGTAACTGGCAGCACCAACTGTAATAGCCTGCGATGAATTGCTTCGACCAGTGATAGTACCTCGGTTACCGGTGTATTCAATCACGTCACCGCTAAAGCGTCCTTGAATAATATACTTAAAGAGTTTGGGTGAAGGACCAGACGATTTTGTGATCAAAATATTAAAATTTTTTTCTTCGGAAGAGTCAGGGTTGGCAAATTGAATAATTTCCGAAGGATCTCGTCCCGTATTAATTTGCGTAGCGGTTTCGAGAATTTCAGTGCCTTCCTGATTGACAATGAACATATCCAGATCTGATGAAGCACCTGGGGGTCCACTGACAGAATAGGCGGGATCTATCCATTGTAATTCGAGTTGCATGACACCTCCCGGCTCCAGCGTGAAAGCCTGAAAGACATCGACACCTTCTCCTGGATCAAAATCGTGTGCATGGATATCGAGATGTGGATCGTACACATCACGATAGCTAGATTGGTAGGCATTTCGTGCGCTGTTTCCAGCAGCGGACACATAAATCACGCCATTTTGCGATAATTGTTCGATCACTTGATTGATAGGGCCATCCTGAAAATAGGTCTCTAGTTCTATTGAGCTATCGTCAACAATGATGTTGACCTGTTCATCATGGAACTGTTTAAACCCATTTATAGTGTTGGCCATGCCATTTGAGCCGGAAAAAAATAGTAGTTCTGCCTCTGGTGCAATGTCATGGATAATTTGCATTAAAGCGCGCCCTTCGTCTGTTTTATTGCTGCAATCAAATGCTTCTTCCAATACAGTGACATTCAGCGGTAATTCTCCATTGGCAATATCTGAATCTGCACTCCTGTTAAGTTTTTCAATGTCATCGCTTTTTGCATAACAGTTATAACTATCGGACATGACTCCCACTTTGATACCTTTACCGCTCAGGCCTAGCTCAGACTGTACCGTATCAAGTGACATAGCCTGCAGGCCTTGAGAGATCACGGTGTTGTATGTCATAGTATGGCTGCGGTAAAGGTAATGTAGGGAGTTTAGTGTCGAAGCTGAATCAAGCGCAGAGATGGGAAGGAATCCGGAGACTATGCGTCCGGCCACTTGAGCATTTGTTAGTCCAATAGCCAATAAATCGTCCAGCAACTCTTGGCCATCGCGTTTTGCCACAGCATCGACCGTCACTAAAACGTCGACGGGCCGATTTGATGTTAGACTCCTCTGTTTATTGCTTTGCGCCTTGCTTAACCTGAGTAAATCAGTATCCAGTGTAGAATTGATTTTATTACGCGCTACTATTTCCCCCATCCCTTTTGTTGGAAAAGCATTTACTGGCTGAAAGTTAACTAATAATATGAAATAAGTAATAATGATAAAATAAATATTCAAGGTGCTTTCACCGGGAGTGGGGGTTCATTTCTCAAGAATTCACGTAATATTAATAGTTCTTGACGAAACCCTGGGCGATGATAAATAGCGAGGGGGTGATTAGCAGGAAGGCCGAACCGTTTTTTACCAACAATAAGCGTTTCCCCGCTCCACTCTTCGAGAAACTTCGCAACCGACATTCTAATATTTCCCCTGCTTGGATCAGCCAGAAAGACTCTATCTTCCACAACGCCCCGTAGAATAGCAAAATGCTTATAACCTTCTGGTTGAATAAAAACAAGCACAGGTCCCTGAAGTTGTTTTAGTGCAGTGATATTCAACCGAACACTAGCGACCTGATAACCCTTGATTTGGCAAATTTTTTCTAGTTCTAGAAAGGACAGACCAGATTGCTTGATGGTATTTAACTCCTGTTCATCAAAAATATCGTTTATTTCATTAAGTAGACTTTGCTCTGTCATATATTCTTTAAAATAGTAACGCAATAATGTTGCCAATGACGCCGCACCACAGGAGTAGTCGTAGCGTTGCATAATGATATTTTTTTCATTTAGTTCTTTCCAAGATTTTATCCTGGTGGGGTGTGTTTCAACTATGTATCCACCGTTTGTCAATAATGGGGCTGTGCTGCATCCACTAAAACCTAGCAGTGCTAGAAGTTATAGATATAGTTAAGACCAAAAGAAGTATTATTCGCATCCTCATTCAAGCCAAAATCAACAAAGGTTTCCATGCTCAATTTTTTACTTATACGGTAGATAGTTCCGAATACAAATGATATTGGTTCGTTGCTCGAGCCGACCCTTTTTTTGCCGTTTACTTCAAGCTCTTTAGAGTAGCTGCCCGATACTCGGCCACTCAGTGATATCGCGCTGTTTATCGATAAACCGGTACCTAAACTGTAGGAATAGGTGTTCCCAGGCTGGAGATTAAGGCCGGATTTTTCCTCTTCAAACAGGTGACTGAACCCGAAAGAGAAAAACATAACGGCTGGATCTACTGATTTCGTAAAACTAAAGCTTCCACTTAAGCCCCAATAACCTGAACTGATGGCAGGAGATTCCGAAGCGCTGTTATCATCACTATCGTCTGTTGGTGCTTGAATCTTTAACGAAGCAGTCATACTTGGAAACTTTACCGTTTCAGGTAACACTTGATATGAAAATCCCATTAAGATATCACCGAACCCTTTGTTTGTATTTTTATCTCCATCACCAAATGATGTATATTCACTTTCGGTAAAAACCAGAGGGATGGAAATGTATGATTCAAGGTTTTCAGTGACTCCAATACTGATAACGATTGGTAATGAAAGCGTTCTGTCACGGGTTTTACGGAGGTTAGAGAATTCTTCTTCTGAACTATAGTTTACTCCAAATGTTAACTGAACTTTCCTAGGAGCAAGTAATACTTCGGACTCGCGTACAAACAAATGACTGATATCATTATCCGGTGCCTCACCTATTGTCTCAGGTTGACTTGTTTGCTGCTGATCCGATGAATTGTCTATTTCGGTTGAATCAGTAGTAATGATTTCATTAGCCTGGGCGTTGAATAATATGGAGGAAAATAGTACAAACGTAATTAAGAGATTTCTTTGGCACGCGCTAATACTATATTTTTCATATTGCTCACTTTTGCTATGTCCATATACGTACATATAAGTTCTGTCGGTGGTGTTGTGGTAAATGTGGTGATGCTTTTAAATAGCTTAGCTTTAATGTAACACCAAATTACGTAATAAAAATCCCCCCAAGGGGTGGTTTCTGAGTAAGCATCTGGCCAACAGCAGAATTTACCTACCCCGACTATTTGCTAAATTCAAAATTCCAGGGCATAACCGATAGCTGTGTTCATCGTACCCTTGCTACTATTTGATTTGAAAAAAGTGTTATTGGCTGGAGACTTACATTTTAGAGAGGTATATTAGAGTCCCTGCGGTAAACAGGGACTCTAACTGCTGCTTTATCTAATAAAATTAGCTAATTTTGATAAAGAATAATCGATTTCTGAGGGGTGTAAATCATCTAATATGATTTAGTTATTACGGAACCATCCCTTTTCGGGTCAACTGCCAAAGCACTGAGCCACCCCACCTTCACCCAACAAACACCACGGCCTCGGCACCACTGATAAGCCCTCGTACGGGCAGATCCGCCAAAAAAGGCTTCTCCTCGCGTGTCCGACCTTTCATTAGTTGACAGAAACGCAACTGCGTTGTCATCGATAGAATTTAGAATATTTGGCGTGGAAGAAAGTTCTCCAGCATAGGTTGTACCAATTGATGTAACTAACAATAACAATGATGCAAGTATTTTTTTCATGATTTTCACCTTAAAATATTTAACATGGGATAGTTATCTCTAACTAAATTTTCTGTTGGAAAGAAAAAATAGTTATTGACGTAGCAAATGTTAGCTAAGCATCTAATTTTGTAAATCCCCCCAAAAGGTGAAAATTCGTAGGTCGCGTAGAAATAGCGCTAAATACCCTCCGAAACTTGAGTTACTTAAATTGCTTCTGGGCGTCTGAACGATAGTCACATCCGATGCAAAACCAGATCTCAACTTAAAGGTGATTTTGATGAATGCCTAACTCCTTAAATTCCATCCGCCTTAGAATATTGAACACCTTATTATTGGCCATAGAGAATTTAGGAAATGACAGCCTTCATAGATTTTTGTAATAAAACATCGATTAAAACAAAAACTGATTCACAATTTCCCTACAAAGTTACGATATGAAAATGTTATTTCTGTTCTAATTTAGAAATCTGGACACTTTCATTCTTAATAGACAATAGGTGTTTATTTTTAATTAGTAGTTACTATTGCTATATATCCAGATTCAATTGTGGCTACTTACTAATTAGCAAATTTTGTGATGCGGTTATTTAGTATACATAATTCAATATAAAGCCCATGATAATAAAACTCTTGTTGCTTTGGAATTGCGGGCTACTATTTTTATTAATTATCGGTCAGTGTTTTGTTCCAAATAAAACCTGTAAAAATTTTACACTATCTTTACTGGCGATAACCTGTGGTGTATGGATTTTTAATACCGCTCTTTATTATTTCGGCTTACATAATCAATTACCACATTTAAATAAAATTCACATCCCCTTTCTCTGTCTTAGTGGAACTAGTTGGTACTTATATGTAAAGTGCTTCATAGGTAGACATATCTTCGAGGCTAAAGATTTCGCTCATTTATTACCAGCAATTATCTGTGTGCTATTGGGATTACCCTTTTATTTTGAATCCGCTGAGTTTAAATTGAGCTATATAGAAACATCGCTTGATAGTTTGTCAGTGATTTTAATGTATATTGCCTCTCGAATTTCTGAAATAAATAGCTTTGTTTATCTTATTTTAACTCTTTTATTGGTCTATAGGCAGCTAACATCTATCAATAATTCATCCCAAAAAAAGACCTATAGGATCATATTATATATTACTATTATTGCCATGTTTAGCTTGGCATTGCGTACGTTGGGAGCAGTTTCCAATATCCAGTTTATTAGTATTATTATTCCATCCATTATAATTTTATTCTTATTTACAGTGCTTTACAGTCTCAGCTATTACAATCCGTCTGTTTTATTTAATAATGTAAAAGAACAAATGGCGGTTTTTAAAGAAATCATAGAAAGGGATAAGGTATATTTGAATTCTAATATTACATTGGCAGAGCTTGCGAGCCAATTAAATACGCAACCTTATATATTGTCTGAAGTAATTAACGCCTCTATGAATATAAATTTTAAGACATTTATTAATGGTTTGCGTATAGAGCATGCCGCCAGGTTGCTCATTCAGGAAAAAAAGACATCCATACTTGAGATAACGTATGCGTCTGGATTTAATAGTAAATCTGTTTTCTACAAGCACTTCTTTGAGGCAAAATCAATGACGCCTGTGCAATACCGCAAAATGTGCTTAGAGAAAAAAACTTGTATGGATATCCACTAACGCTGGATATTGCTTATTCGCTTTTGTGCACTTCGAGAAGCATGTCATTTTAACTAATCTGCTAAAATTTCTGGCTTTCTATATGAGTAGACTGGAAGGTAGGTGTGTTTTTTAGGAATATTGTATTTAAGTATAATTGAGCATTAGAAAATTTTTATAATTAGCATTATAAGAATTTCTTTTTCTCTTAAAAAAGTCCTACTTTGCAACACTAAACTTTCGAAAAATAATTCCCAGTTCGGTTATATAATAAAAAATTAAAACTGGATCACAATTTTGATGGGAAATTGTCCTAATCCTGTTCTATTTTATAAATCCGGACGCTTTCATTATCAAATTTTGATAGATTTTTCACTGTGCATTCCAAAAAAGCAATTTGAAGTAACTATATGTTTCTATTTGGAGGGAATCAGTGACACCTAAAAAAGCACAGATTTATGGCATGCTACTTAAGGCTAAAAGCTATAAGGAAATTGCTAGCGAGTTAAATATTTCAAAAGAGACCGTTAAAACGCATTGCAGAGATATTTACCGATTGCATGATGTGAAAAACCGCAGCGAGTTAATTGCGTGGGTTCTCAATAAAAAAATCAAAGGACTACGAATGACTGAGCTAATTCGGTAGTAGATTTACTAGTGAATGCTTTAATGACGAATACATAAATTACTCACCCACTATGGCTCTACGTTGGTATGACGGGACTCGTCGAGATACCCACTCAATCTCAGAAAGCGGCTGGAATTCGCATGACACATTTCATGATCGTGATGTAAGTTGCGCTTACACTATTTTATATCCCCCTCACCCTGGCGCTATCCCCTTTGAGGGTGTCGCAAAAGTCGTAGGGAGGGGTTCTGTCCCACCATTAAGGGATGAAATGTAGGATGTGGTGAGGTACGAACCGCATCATTGATGTTTGTGTGCCATCGCACTATTGATGCGGTTCGCACCGCTCACCACATCCTACGACTTTTGCGAATATTCGCGGCATGCTTTTACAACACCCTCCCTTGCGGGAGAGGGCAGGGATGAGGGGGATCCAATAACCGCTAAGTTTGCTAAACTTCTCAACCAAACCTAAACACTCCGATCTGGAGCGCTTGAAGGACCTGGATGTTATGGTTGATTTTATAAGTCAACACCCTATCGTTGCGAGCAGGCTGGTATCGATTAATATGAAAAGTTACACCATCTATTTTGATGATTACTGCGAAGCGGTTTTTGCTAGACAATCGACCAATATTCATCCCGGTTGGGCTGGCCCTGCGAGTGCTCTGGAATTTCAGCGTGCCACTTGCCCTGTTGACTGAAAAGAGAGGAGCGACAGGAATAAATGCGCAAATAACGGGTCCAGAACACGCTTTGCTCTAATATAATATTACTCTATCATCGTACAGCGTAATGGGCAGATAAGAAGTAGTCAAACTTTCCTTATAGAAACCAATCGCCACAAAAATATTGCGAAGTATTTAGGTTTGGTTGAGAAGTTTAGCGAGCTCAGCGGTTATTGGACCCCCCTCAGGATGCGGTGAGCGGTGCGAACCGCATCAATAGTGGGGTGGCTCACGAACATCCATGATGCGGTTCGTACCTCACCACATCCTACGTTTCATCCCTTAATGGTGGGACAGAACCCTCCTACGACTTTTGCGACACCCTTGACCAGCAAGGATGTGTGTCACGAGAAGCTTATCGGCTATTGTGGCAGAGATTTCAACTAGTGTGGTGCTTCATACAAATTGACGATGATAGAAGCCTGCTCAGGCCAGGAGACAAGGCGCAATGCGCAGGGAATGGCTCGCCCTTTTCAAGCATTGCAACGCAGTATCCTGCGCGCCTAGCGACTAACCGCTTAGCGTCACGCTATCATCGTCAATTTGTATGAAGCACCACACTAGAGCTTAAAGCACTCAATCAGGGTAGTTAGCCGCTTTGTCCACTCCTGCATTCCTTGGCTGGCAGCTGAGGTCTGTCGGGCACCCACAGCACTCTGTTCGGAGATTTGCGTGATGCTGCTGATGTTGTGGCTGATCTCTTCCGCTACCATTCGTTGCTCTTCCGATGCGCCTGCAATCTGAACATTCATTTCATTGATCGTGCTCACTGCGCGGGTAATGGTCTCTAACGACTGGCCTGTCTGATTGGCTTGCTGTACGGTATTGCTGACCTGCTCCAGGCTTTGTTCCATGGTTGTCACGGCTTGCTGTGCGCCCAGTTGCAGCCGTTCAATCATTTTCTGAATATCATGGGTCGACTTTTGAGTGCGGCTCGCAAGGGTTCTTACTTCATCGGCAACCACTGCAAAACCTCGTCCTTGTTCACCGGCCCGAGCTGCTTCGATGGCAGCGTTTAGGGCCAGCAGATTGGTCTGCTCGGCAATGCTGCGAATGACATCCAACACACCGCCGATATTATTGCTTTCGGTGTGCAGCTTCTGGATTACTTCAGTTGCATTATGGATGTTAAGAGAAAGCTGGTTGATGGAGTCAATCGTGCCTTGAACGACGCTTCTACCACTGCTGGCATCATGGTCCGCATCCCGGGCAGCATTGGCTGCCTGTTCTGCATTCCGTGCTACATCCTGAACCGTGGTAGTCATTTCGCGCATGGCGTTGGCTACCTGTTCAGTTTCAACGGATTGCTGTTCAATCCCGGATGAGGTCTGGATGGCTATCTCTTGCATTTCAAACGCCGATTTTGAAAGATTATCTCCCATGCTTCTGAACTGGCTGACAATATCTCTTAAGCTGTCAACCATCTTTAACATGGATGCCATCAATCGACCGATTTCGTCATTTGTGGTGTGTTGAACATCATGGGAAAGGTCTCCTTCAGCAATGAATTCCAAGGTGGTTACCGCTTCCTCAAGGGGCTTAAAGGCTTTGCGGATATACCAGGTCATTCCGGCAGCGATAAGGATGAAACCTGCAAGTACAACCAGATAGCTTATGAGTTTGCTTTGTTGCTGATACGAATAGCTTTCGGTGTAATCATGTGAGCTGATTAAATTTGCGGTGGAGCTATTTGTTGAATCTAGGATTTCAGTGATAGCTAGTGCGTACGTTTTGCCCTCAGCATTATTGACCTGGAAACCCTCGTCTTCAGTCTGGATTTTCTCTATCCCTAAGTTATCAAACAGTTGTGGGTTGGTGGAATAGTCCTGTGCGCCATTTTTACCGATGATCAATACATCGGAATGAGTACTCTTCTGCAATGATATGGCTGCACTTTCCACGTTTCTAATGTAGACAGCGATACCAATCGGTTTGCCGCGGGTAACCAGTGGAAAAGCCAATACCACATCCAGTTCGCCACTCTCTCCGCGTTCAATTCCGCGCATGATTTTACCTTCTGAGAGTGTTTGTTGGACCAGTGTTGAGCGGCTTTTTCCTTGGTAGGTCTGTGGTGCTGAAAAGAGTATATTATTATCAAGATCGAGCAGCTGCATCTTGGTGATGATATTCGATGTACTCAAGCGTCTGTAGGCCGGAGCCGCGACCTTTTTCAATAGCTCAATATTCTTATTGGCTACCGCCTTGCGGATCTCCCGGTCTCGGGTAATCCCGGACATGCCTGTTTCCATAGCGTCGTGCTGGCTTTCAATGATTTTCGTCCACAGTAGCTGCTGGCTTTGTAAGGTTGCATTGACGAATCGATCCTGAATTTGGTTCTGCATGATTCTTCCTGAAATGAAAAGAACCAGACTGATAATAAGCGTGCTGACAACGGCTGTCAGGATAATTCGTGTACGCAGCAGCATGTTAGACCCTTCAATTGTTTAGGCCAGTTGTTCGGGACTCGGAAATGCATTTCACCTAATATGCGCAGGATAAATGGCACTGCTTCTGGCGTGATAGATGTCATTCCCGTTGTGTCATCCAGGTGGTTATCGGCGTTTACTTGATTACGTGGGTTTTGTCAGGAATGATGCCTGGTTTATATCAACCCCGAACAACCGATTGTGGTTATCTATTCAGTGGGATAGCCAGCGGCTTGCCAGGCGGGAAATCCATCTCGAAAGTAGTAAACGTTGGTGTATCCCCAATCGACGGCAAGTTTACAGACTTCTGCAGAGCGTAGGCACTTGGGTCCGTTGCAGTAAAACACAATGGGATCATTTTTTTCTGCATGTTCAGCAAGGGATGCTTCGCTGAAAACGGATTTCATCTCCAGACTTAAGGCATCCGGAATGCGTCCGGCATCGAAGTCGGAGATGCGTCTTGGATCGACAAACAGAACACCCTGATCAAAAAGCTCTTTTGCTTTGACCGCATCCACGGTTGTGGCCCCGTCAACCTTCAACGGAGCTTCATCGGCGAACAGATTGGTTGATATGAAGATGAGCAGTAAGGTTGGAATAAGTTTAGCAAGATATTTCATCCTATACTCCTTATGTTGTTAAGAAAGTTATTCTTATTGCTAAAGCGCCTTGCTTTGCATTCTGTGAGCTTATCGTCAGATGTGAGATTATCTTTAGAACAGTGCAATAATTTGGTGAGTTTCATATCAAAAGGGCGTATTTATTTTACTGTGAAGTCTCGATATGACGGTGTCAGAGATTTATTTGGCTCTTCACCAGATGCCTCTGGTGGGAGGGCTTACATCAACGCGCAATAGCCCGCTATTTCAAGGAGTTGCAACGCTGCCATGTGCCGCCACAAGCGTGCCGATGGTATCAGCGTGACCTATGATAGTGATGCCATGTAGCAGATCATTCTCCTCGACACGGCATTGAGTTAATGGAATGGCACAATCCTGGTGAATTTGCACCGGCTTGTGGGTATATTGAACCAACTGACCATCCAATGATGGCGTATTGTCGTGATAGTACGCCGTTTTCCGGCCCGGCATGTGGTTTGCAAATACAATCCCAAGGTATGCCGTGAACCCATATTCACACACATATGGGGCCAGATATTCGTGATGACAGGAGTGACTCAACCCATGCAAAAGGTGAATCAGATGCCTTTCGGGCGCAATGCCATGCAACGCTTTTTTTGGTTGCCTCTTGGATTCTCTGTGCTGCTGGTTGCCTTTGCCCTGACCGGACTGGTGGCGATGTCCTGGCGCAGTCTTGATCGGTTACGCCCGGTTCAGGAGCATTTGCGGTACATAAGACAGATCGAGAATGTTGGGCTGAGTCTGGAGCAGTCCCTGTTGAAGGCCCTGCAAGGCGTCTCCCTGGAGCCCCAGGAACTGAATAAACTCAGACAACAGGTGGTGCAGATATCGCGCCTGGAAGGCATTCTGCATTCCGAGACTTCGGATCTGCTCGGCCGCATCCTTACCCAGCTTGAGAACAGCGCTCCAAACCGCATGCAGATGCTGCTTGATGCGCTGAGCCAATTGCGCAAGGCGCTTGCCAATGAACGCGATGTGCATGATGGGCTTTTATCGGATGTGGTGCAGAGTACCCATCTGGAATTCCGCCTCGCCATGGTACTGATGGTGGGGCTGCCGCTGGTGGGTGGCGTTGCCTTGTTTTTGCTATTGCATCGAACTAAGCAACCCCTCAAGGATCTCCAGGATCTGCTCAACCGGCTCGGTGGAAGGGAGTTCAAACCGGTACCTGAAGATCAGTTGAATCAAACCGCCCGGCTGGCTCGCCCCGCCTTCAATAGTTACAACACCCTGGTGTCCCGCTTGCAGGAACTCGAAGCCGAACATCAGGATCGGGAACGACTGCTGGAACAGCGGGTGCGTGAGGCCACCATGGCATTGCTGACCCAGAGCCGGGAATTATCCCGTGCGGAGCGGCTTGCGGCAGTAGGGGCGGTTTCCGCTGGATTTGCCCATGAGCTACGCAATCCCCTGGCCGGTATCCAACTGGCCTGTTCCAAGGTGCAGCAGTTTGTGGGGGAGGGAGAGCAGGGAAACCGCATCGCCGCAGTAATCAACGAACTCAAACGCATCAATAATCTACTGACCCAACAGGTGGATCTGGCACGTCATGCACCGGAGCCCTACGTGGAAACGGTGATTGCCCAGACCGTCAATGAGCTGCTCGGATTGGTTCGCTACCAGGTTCCCGAGGGTGTGTCGCTCAGTTCCCAGATTGCGGCGGATCTGATCTGTCTTCTACCCGTTGCAGGGCTACGTCAGGCGCTGCTTAACTTGGTGCTGAATGCCGTACAGATTCAAGGTGATCAGGGCAGCGTCCACATCAGCGCGGAATGCAAAGCGGGGCAACTGGTGATTCAGATTCAAGATAATGGTCCCGGGTTTTCCGAGGAGATGCTACGCATTGGCATCCGGCCCTTCGCCACAGGACGTGATGGAGGAAGCGGACTGGGACTTGCCATGGTGCGGCGTTTCGTGCGGGATCATGACGGTGATCTCCGTCTCAGTAATTCGTCCCACGGTGGCGGCTGTGTGACCCTACATCTACCCTGCGGTCTGCCCAAACAACCCAATGGAGAGGATACCTGTGCCTGATACCCTGCTGATCATTGAGGATGAGGCGCTGCTGGGTGCCGAACTGTGTGACGAATTTGCCAGCGCCGGCTGGGAAACCCATCTGGTTGCAGATCTGGCCAAAGCGGAAAGCATCCTATTCGAACAGAACATGGAACCCTTGGTGGTGCTTTCCGATATGAACCTGCCGGATGGCAATGCTCTGGATCTCTTGGAGAAGGTACGCCAGCGGAGGATTTCCGGGGAGTGGATCCTTCTGACCGCATACGGTGGTGTACCGGAATCTGTGCGGGCACTCAAACTCGGAGCCTATGATTTTTTGGAAAAGCCTTGTGATCAGGAGCGTCTGCAACTGGTGGTGACGGGTGCTGCACGCAGTTCCCGCGCACAGCGGCGTTTGCGTGACGAGGGACGGGAGCGGGGCAGTCACTTTTCACCCCAAGCCTTTCTTGGTCATAGCGATGGGGCACAAGAGGTGCGCGAACTGCTGACTCGCTTGGCCAGAGTGCCGTTCTCGGCCGTACTGCTCACCGGTGAGACCGGCACAGGGAAAGGTTTGGTAGCAAGGATTCTTCACTACGCCAGTCCACGAGCCGATGGCCCCCTGGTTGAAGTTAACTGTGCTGCCTTGCCAAGAGAATTGCTGGAATCCGAACTCTTCGGCCATGAAGCGGGCGCCTTCACCGGGGCCAAGGGACGACGTCGCGGTCTCATCGAACAGGCCCATGACGGTACCCTGTTCTTGGATGAACTGGGTGAACTCGACCTTGATCTGCAGGCGAAACTGCTCAAGGCCATCGAGGATCGCCGGGTACGTCGGGTGGGTGGCGATCGGGAACTGCAGGTCAATGTACAGGTGATCGCAGCCACCAATCAGGACCTGCCATCACGCATTTCTGAAGGAGAGTTTCGCGCCGACCTGTACCATCGACTTGCGGTGTTTCGGCTTGAGGTTCCTCCGCTGCGGGAACGCAAACAGGATCTGGAAGATCTATTGCCGGTGTTCATCGAAGAGTTTAATGCCCGCTCCGGGCAGAAGGTGTCCTCGGTACCAGACTCGGTTTGGCAACGTCTGGGCGGTTACGAGTGGCCGGGCAATGTGCGTGAATTACGCAACCTTGTAGAACGTTGCGTGTTGTTGGCCGACGGGTCGGTGTTTCCCGAGCGTTGGCTGCACCTGGGTGAAACGGAGTCGATGAATCAGGTTCATCCAACGTCTTCACAGGCCGAAGGAGATCGGATCTGCCTACCTCTCGATGGCAGCGTGAGTTTGGACGATATGGAACGCTTCATTCTCACAGAAGCGCTCTCACGCCATGATGACAATGTCAGCCTGACCGCTCGGGTACTTGGCACGACACGTGAGAAACTTCGCTATCGGGTACAGAAGTACGGGTTGATCACCAAAGATTGAAACGTAAATACACCATAAAATCGGAAGGTTGCTGTGAGAGCTTTGAAATCGAATCGGTCTAACCCTGTCACAGCACCTTACACTGGTGTAGGTAAGCAGATGATTCTTAGGGATTTTCTAGCCATTGATCGGACCCGTCTGGCCAATGAACGGACGCTCTTGTCCTGGTATCGAACCGCCCTGATGATGCTTGTCTCGGGTATCACCCTGTTAAAACTCTTCGAGGGTATCCTATTGATGGAACTGCTCGGGGGGATACTCATACCCGTCAGTATTGGGGTGATCATCTGGGGTTCACACCGCTATTTGCAAACCCGTAAGTCGATCCAGTCGGCAATCGATCGTTAGCGACCAGGTTTATCACCTGGTTGATACACACCAGTCAATCGAAATTTCGCAGGCTTGATTACTTGCGGTGAAACACAACAGGAGAGAGATAGATGCAACTGGGTATGATTGGATTGGGGCGGATGGGCGCCAACATGGTTTGCCGGCTGGTAGCGGATGGTCACCGTTGCGTGGTGTACGATCACTCAGCCGAAGCGGTTGAAAAGCTGAAAAGCGAATCTGTCCAGGGATGTGCAACACCGGATGAATTCGTGCAACTACTTGAGTCGCCCCGGGTGATCTGGATGATGGTTCCTGCAGCCGTGGTGGATGATCTGCTCACAGATCTCATGCCAAAACTGCAGGTTGGTGATGTACTCATCGACGGAGGTAATAGCTACTATAAAGACGATATCCAGCGTGCCCAGCGGTTGGCAAAGAAGGGTATTCACTATTTGGATGTGGGCACCAGTGGCGGGGTACATGGACGTGAGCGGGGCTACTGCCTGATGATTGGTGGCGAACCGCAGATCGTCGACGCAGTCGCACCTCTGTTCCGAACCCTGGCCCCAGGTTTTCAAGAGCCTCGCACGCCTGGAAATATGGGGAATCCCACGTCCGCAGAGGAGGGGTGGCTGCACTGTGGACCAGCCGGTGCCGGCCACTTTGTCAAAATGGTACACAATGGCATCGAGTATGGTTTGATGGCCGCTTATGCAGAAGGCTTCAACATTCTCCGGCATGCTGGTATTGGTCAGCAGGCCCAGGAGAAGGATGCGGAGACCGCGCCTGTAGCGCATCGGGGAGACTATCAATATGATATCGATATCGCCCAGGTCAGCGAGGTCTGGCGGCGTGGCAGTGTCATTGCATCCTGGCTGCTGGATCTTACGGCTGAAGCCTTGCGTCAGGACCCGCAGCTAGAGGGATTTTCCGGAAGGGTCTCAGATTCTGGGGAAGGGCGCTGGACGGCCATGGCGGCGATTGAGACCGGGACCCCCGCCCCAGTATTGGCATCGGCCCTATTTGCTCGGTTCGACTCCCAGGGTGAGTCCGATCTTGCCCAGCGTATGTTGTCAGCTATGCGCTGGGGGTTTGGTGGGCATGAGGAGAAGACCAATACCTGAAAATAGCCGGATATCAGGGAAATTATTTTTTTGACTGGTCCGTTTTAACCTAAAAAGATCAGTTGGACGACGTGAAGAGTGCGCTTGTGGTGGTGCAGGGCAAGGGTCGCTCCTGCACATCCATGTGCCCGCGACACTTGTGCATCCATGCACAGCGCGCAACGACGCGGAATAGCCCGCTATTCCAAGGAGTTGCAACGCCGCCCTGTGCCGCCACAAGCGTGCCATTCACGTTGTAGCGTAATTCACCCAGTAGGTAACCATAACCATCGAAGCTATTTTCTTTAAAATCAGAAACCTGTTATTAGAATGGAGCGGTCAACTGATTTTTTTAGGTTTAATCTTGGCGATAAATTGATTGAGCTTAACCTCAATGCCAGGTTCGCTTCTGGATGAAACGGCAGTACTGACCTGTATGAGTTATATGGCCTTCTTTGAACCAGCAAGCTCTAGAGGAGGCTATTCTCCTCCTACAACGATAGAAATAATTCATTATATATTGGCATTATGAACCGTAAAAATAAATTAGTAGTCTTTGATATTGATGGTACGTTAGTTGACAGTAAGAAATTGCACCATTCTGCACTAATCAAAACGCTAAATGGTTATAAATTCAAAAGGCTAAATTTAGACTTCGCTAGCTATAAACACCATACTGACTCTTGGATCGTCAAGGAAATATTTAAAGAGAATGGTAAAGAATTCAAAAGTGAAAAATTAACATTTATATCAACAATGGTTAGGCATTTTAATAATCAAATAGCAATTAATGACCTATCTGTCATTTTAGGTGCCAATGAGTTTATAGATTATTTACACCAAAATACGGATTGGGGTGTATGCTTTGCAACAGGCTCATTTGGCGATCTTGCCAATATAAAATTATCAAGAGCTTGCATAAATTACAATGAAAGTCTTTTAGTTCATGCTGATGAGCATTACTCACGTGAAGATATAGTGAATAGTGCGATTTCTAAATCAAAAAAATATTATGGCATAGATGATTTTACTACCATCGTTTCTATGGGTGATGGCGTTTGGGATAAATATACCGCAGATAATTTGGGACTTGAATTTATTGGTATCTCTGATTCCTGCCATTCAAAAACACTTGTCGATGCAGGTGCCAAACAGATTTTTACAAATTTTAAAAATATAAAAAATATCCTAATGGTTTTATCTGAGTTTAAATAATTTACATAATAAAACGATTTCTGATTTTAAAGAAAATAGCTTGATGGTAATGGTCACCTACTGGGTGAATCACGCTACAACGTGAATGGCACGCTTGTGGCGGCACATGGCGGCGTTGCAACGCCTTGGAATAGCGGGCTATTGTGCGTCGTTGCGCGTTGTGCATGGATGCACAAGTGTCGCGGGCACAGGGATGTGCAGGAGCGATCCTTGCCCTGCACCACCACAAGCACACTCTTCACGCTGTCCAACTAAAGATTTTATGCACGAAAATGGGTTCTTTGTCGTGCAATTGTCCTGGTACGTTCTTGGGTTGGTATCTCTTGGGTGGTGTTCAGCCGTTGTAGCTCTGATATCTTATATTAAGGGTAAGAAAAGATAGCTGATAGGGTCTTGATCTCAGATCATTTTAAACAAAGTTTATGGGACTGCATGTTGTGGTTGACGAACCTCTAGCGGAGTGTGATTTCATTATTACAAAAATTGTTTCGTTTATGTTTCACGTATACGTCTCAAAATTTGTGCAATACTTAAGCATCATAGAAAAAATCATATCCAATCTAAAAAATGAATCAGCAGTCTTTTAACTTGGAGTCAAAACACCTTTCGCGGTTACCTTGCGTAGTATGGATTCTTTTAGTTCTAATTTCTTTAGGTTGGAATATTCATCACACTCGTCAAGAGCACATTAATTTCTTACAGGATAACGCCCGTCTTATTTTTAAGCATATTTTGCTAGTAAGGCGTTGGAATGCTGATCATGGTGGTGTCTATCTCCCCTTAACAGAATCGACTCCTCCGAACGAATATCTCAAGATACCAAATCGCGTGATCACAACCCAAGATGGAGTGAAACTAACGCTGATCAATCCTGCTTATATGACGCGACAGATTGCTGAACTTGCCGAATTAAGCGACGGCATCAAGTTACATATCACCAGTCTCGATCCGATACGCCCAGAAAATAAGCCCACTAAACTGGAACAGGAGGCGCTACTCTCTTTTGAAACTGAAGATAGCAATGAGTTTGTTCGTCTTACTGAAGTTAACAATGTACAGAGTTTTTTCTATATGGCGCCACTAGTGACTACAACTGCCTGTCTTAAATGCCATGAGCAGCAGAAATATAAGGAGGGAGATATTCGGGGAGGTATTAGCGTTACTCTACCAGATGTACATCCTGCTCCCATCCGTTACATTATCCTCACCCATGGTGTGATTGGCGCTATCGGAATGATATTGATACTGGCACTCTCCCGAAAGCTATCAGCCAGTTATGACGAAGTTCGGCAGTTATCTCTTTTTGACGCCCTTACAGGCATCCCCAACAGGCGCCACTTCAACCAAAGGCTGGCTTCAGAGTACAAGCGCTCCAGCCGCAGCAAATCACCACTGACACTACTGATATGTGATATTGACCACTTTAAATATTACAATGACCAACTCGGACATCTGGAGGGTGATAATGCCCTTGCAAAAGTAGCCTCCGCGATACATGACTCACTACAACGTGGTGGCGATTTGTGCGCACGATATGGTGGCGAGGAGTTTACTGTGATACTTCCAGATACTGACCAGTCGGGAGGGTTTAAAGTCGCTAAACGTATCCAGCAGAAAGTTGCATCCTTGAAGTTGCTCAATCCAGCCCTGTCTGCCAGTGAATCTGTTGAATCTCTCACTGTCAGCATTGGGATAGCGACGGAATCCAATGACTACCCTTCTGAGGAGCAATTAATTAAAAGTGCCGATAATGCGTTATACCGAAGCAAAAACAATGGCCGAAATCGTATCGAGCAAGATTTCAGTTAAAGTTTTACGTTTTTTATAGGAGTAGACTGGCAGGGAGGGGTATTTTTTAGGGTTTTCCCAGATTCATGCAAATCACAACCGCACCCTTCATGCTTCTATCATCGTCAATTTGTATGAAGCACCACACTAGGGCAATTGCACTACAAAGGAGTCGTTTTCGTGCATAATAGAAACAAATCGCCACAAAAATATTGCAAAGCATTTCGTTTTGGTTGAGAAGCTCAGCGGTTATTGGTCCCCCTCACCC